>JAKLHU010000027.1 GCA_022709995.1 Verrucomicrobiota bacterium
AGCGGCCAGGGCTTCGATTTCTTCCAGTCGCTCGCCAAATTCATCGCCAGCTACGACGTCGACGTCGCCGTGATCTGCGGCAAGACCTCGGAAATCCCGCACCTGCGCACCCTCATCCACCGCGTCCTGCCGCTGCGTTCCAACCGCATCGTCTTCCTGAAAGACTACCAGCCGGGCGACTGGTACCCGGTCGACTTCCTCGCCAACGGCCGCATCCGCGACGCCAAGACCACCACCGCCACCGGCGCCGCCCTCGGCCGCGCCCTGCGCTCCGGACTGGTCAACAAAGGCGGCTGGCAACTCCTCCCGACCTCCAAGTCGGAATTCTTCTCGTGCCGCAACTACTGGCTGCAAATCGCGCCGGACGGCGCCCCCGGGGAAATCTTCCTGGCGCCCGAGGAAACGGAAAAAACGCTTCGGGACGTCGCCATCCAGATCCGAATCGGCCGCAGCATGCTGAAAACCGCGCGCCGCCCCGAGCTGGTCTACCGCCTGCGCTGGCGGCCGGAACATCCTCTGGCCAAGGACCAGGACGCCGCCCTCTGCAATCTCGACCAAGTCACGCTCCGACGCGAAACCGTCCCCGGCGACGCCAGCGAAAAACTCGTCCTGGTCAAGGCCCTCGGCAGCTTCAAAGGAGTCACCCTCACCGCCGCCGACCTCGAACTGATGCTTTGCCCACTGGCCGCCGAAGACAACTGGCAGGAAAACGGAAAATTGTTCCCATGAGCCCGCGCAACCATCTGTCGAGCCTTCCCCGAGTCGGCCTCGCCGCCGCCGGTTTCGCCGGCGGCGCCACCGCGTCGGCCTGGCTGGTTATCCCCGCCCAGGTCACCGCCCGGCCGGAAGCAACGACGGCAGAGACCATCACCATGGCCGGGACGGCCCCGGCCGGCTGCCGGCCGCGCCTGGAACGCTGCGAACAGTCGCTCGTGCTCATCGCCGGCATTTTTGCGGTCGTCGCCTTGATTGGCTTTCTCGCCTGGACCGCCGCTTTCTGGAAATTGCTTGGACTGCTCAAGACACAGTGTCAACCGCCGCCACCAAGCCGGCCTACCGGTCACGCCCCGGAAACCGGCAGTCCCGACACGCCGGGCCAGAGCCTGCCCGCACCTGGCCAGCAATCTTCCGACCAGACCGGCTCGACGATGGCGACGACAGCGCCGCCTGCCGCCGCCGCCCTCGCCGCCGGCAGCCCCGCCGCCGCCAACCAGCAAGCAGCCCCGCCCCCGGCCGAAAATCCCGCCAGCGCTCCCCTTGACCAGCACAACCCCTGCCATTTTCTCCCGGACTTCCTCTTCCACGCCGATTTCCAGAATTACTACGCCGCCATTTTGGCCACCGAAGCCGACGCCTCGCGCGATGCCGAGCTGCTGGCCGGCAACCTGGCCGTCCTCAATGCCGCGGTCAAGGCCTCCGACCGGCGCCATTATCACGACTCCATGCTCGAAACGGCCCTGCGCGGCATCGGCACCTGCCTGGCCAACCTCAACCGCAAACCAAATCCCGACCTGCCGATCGGCGATCTTCTGTCCTGGGAGAAACAAATCCAAACTTTCCTCTCGACAACCACGGAATATGGCCTCCGCACCCCCATGTCGGGCGAGAAAGTCGACAACGACTGGATGTCAGCGCCACCGCGCGTCATCACCGTCCGCGGCGTCGACTGCTGGGCCATTTACAAGCGCAACGACATCGTCTGCAAAGCCCTGGTCCATTAACGCCGGCTGCCGGCCACGGCCGCCTCTACCCTGGTCGCCACGTCCCCACAGGTTCCCCATGCACAGCGAAAAAAACACCGGCATCCGCCTCGCCAACCAAGAGTACACGCCCCTGAAAGTCGCCACGTCCGGAATCTACTGGGACGCCGACTTCCAGAACTTGCTCCGCGACCAGCACGGCAACGACCGGGCACGCTTCTTCCCGCGCGCCGAGACCACCCCCAACGGCGTCCTGTTCTCGCTGACTGACCAGGGCCGCGAACTGGCCGCCGACAGCAAGCCGCTGGCCAGACATCGGCTGCCTTCCCGCGAGCTGGATCAATTCGTCGACGCCATGATGAATTTCCAGCAACTGGCCGTCGCATCCGGCCAAAATCACGGCCCGAACGAAAGCCAGACGCCCAGCCAGACGCCGCCCGCGGACCCGACCAAAATCGCCTTCATCAAGACCTTCCGCCTCCCCGATCCCGACCGCCAGCCGGAGTCCTACCGCCTGGCCGGCTCCTGGTTTGACCAGCGCCTCGTCGTGCTCTGGGGGTATGACCGGCAACCGGACGGCGGCAGTTTTCCCGCCGCCGACGCCCAGGAAATCAGGCGCCGGCTCCTCCCGTACGTGGACCGGTACCACCGCCTGCGCCGACTCAGCGTCCGCGTCCTGCAAGTCGCCGCCGCCGCCCTGCTCGTTCTCCTGATCTGGGCGCTGTTCCGTTCGAGCCAGGCGCTCCCGGACCGTTGCCCGGCCTGCCAGGAAAAACTGACTGCCGAAGGCGCCTGCCAAAACCGCTGCGCCACCTGCGGCGAACACCTCCGCTCCGGCCAGTGCCCCAGCTGCCGGCCGCGCGGCCAGCATCTGACCGTCGCCCCGAGACAAGCCATCCTGACCGGCGACATCGTCACCGCCTGGGCCGACCAGCCCGGCCTCCTGAACATCGGCGGCCTGACCAGACGCCAGGTCGCCTCCCCTGACGACAAGGTCCACAGCCGCTTTCCGGTCGCCGGCGACTATGCCATCACCTGGGAACCGGAAGCCAAGAAACTAAACGGCGAATTCGTCCGCCTCAGCGTCCGCGCGCCGCTGTCTGCGGACCAGCCGGCGGCGCCCTTCCAAGCCGTGCTGCTGCTGCATCCCAACCCAGCCGCGCCTGGCCAGACCGTGACCGCGACGAACGCCTCGTTTACCGACGTGCCCGGCCGGTCCATCGCCCGCCGGGACATCCAATGGGGCGACCAGGCGGCCTGGCAGCCCCTGGCCGAGGCCGGCAGCCGCTCCTATCCGGAACCAGGCCGCGTCCAAGTCGCTCTGCAAGTCACCGACAACAGCGGCACCGTCGCCACCAGCACCGTCAACCTGGTCATCACCGACCAGCCCATCGCACCGACAGCCGAACTGGACGTCACGCCAACCGCCTGCCGCCCCGGCGAAATCGTCCTCGCCCGGGACCTCTCCCCGGACTGGCCTGAGACCACCGAAGCGCGACGCGAAATCACCTGGGGCGATGGCGACGATTTTGCGCCCATGCCGGCCCAGGAGGCCCGCCATGTCTTCACCCAACCCGGAAACTACCAGGTCACCCTGCGTCGGACCGGCAACCATGGCCGCGCCGCCACCGCCACCAAAACCGTCGCCGTCCAGGCCGGCCTGAAGCCCGATGCCGACACCGGGGCTGATGCCGGCGCCAGCGCCAACACGCCCGCAACCGCTCCGTCCGCAACTACCGCGCCTGCCCAAACCGACCCGACCTGCCGCCTCGTCCTCACGCCTGACATCGCCCTCGTCGGTGAACCCGTCACCGCCGCGGATGTCAGCGGGCACGCCCGCGTCACCCGCCGCCAAATCCGCTGGACCGCCGACGGCGACTACGAAGACTTCACATCCGCGGAAAACGCCCTCGTCAACCCGGAAAAACAAAACACCTTCACGGCGCCAGGCCATGTCGTCATCACTTTGAAACTCACCCTGCCGGACCAGCGCGTGGTGACCGACACCCGCCATCTCGAAGTCGTCCGACCCGGACAGGAGGGACTCGCGCCCCGCCAGCCAGTCTTCGTCATCTCGCCGCCGGACGTGGCCGACGCCGGCGACGCCGGCAAACGCCTTACCTATACTATCACCGCCACCAGCAACGCCGACACCATCGCCGACTTCAACATCGACAGCTTCACAGTCGGCGGCCGCCCGGCCCGCATCGACGGTCGCCAAGCCTCGATCGTCATCTCCACCGGCGGCCAACACGACGTCCAAGCCCAGGTGACCTATCAGACTAACGGCCGACAAACCCAAACCATCCCCCTGGCCGGCAAACAGCTCCGCACCGTCATCGAAGTGAAATAACCACCCTTCCCTTCCCTTCCCTTCCCTTCCACTCCCTTCCACTCCAACCCGACTTTTTCATCATGGCCTGGACTTATCAAGGAAATGCCGGTCAGCAAAACCGCTGCGAAGACCTCGACGCCTTGCGCGACGCGGTCCGCATCGGCCGCCTGACGCGCGCCACCGTCCTCTACGACACGACGACGAACGCCACCCTGCCGGCCGGAACCCATCCCGCCCTCGACCAGTGGTTCTACCAGCGCGACGGCCTGCGGCAGGGGCCCTTCCCGGCCACCACCCTCCGCCGAATGGCCGCCACCGGCAGACTCCTGCCCGACGACAACGTCACCGACCTCTTCGACCAGCAGCCGCGACCGGCTTTCCAGGACTTCGCCTTCCCGGAAAAAACCGGCCTGCTCCGCCGCCTCGGACAGGCTCTCCGCAACTGCGGCCGCCGCCGCCGCGAAATTTCCCTGGCCCTGGTCGGCACCCAGGGCTGCGGCAAAACCGTCTTCGCCACCGTGCTCGCCAACCGGCTCTCCCGGACCGATGCCGCCCCGGACGCGGGATACCCCCTCACCCTCGCCCCGGCCGATAACAACACCCTCCACTTCCAAGGCAAAAACTGGGACCTGCTCCAGTCCGAACAATGGCCGCCCGCCACCCAGCCGGGAAAATTCAAGCGCCTGCAATGGCACGCCGAACTGGCCGACGGAAAGCCCTTCCGCCTCACCCTGCAGGACATGGCCGGACACGACCTCCGCACCATCTTCTCCAGCTGCGCCGGCTTGAGCGCCGACGGCAGCGGCAGCGCCGCCGGCCAGACCCTCGCCCAGATCAGCCTGTCAACCGAAGCGCAAAAGGCCATTGATTTCTGCAGCCAGGCCGACATCGTCCTCTTCCTCCTCAATCTCGACGACTTCTTTGATCTGGCGGCAGACCGGCCAGCCCCCCTCCGCTCCCACAACGAGGTCATTCTGGCCGAAATGTTCCGCCAGCTTCACCGCCAGGGCCGGCGCTGCTGCCTGTTGCTGACCCAGGTCGACCGTTACGACATCCAGGCGCCCTGGGCCGACATCGGCCGCCGCGCCTTTCCCTTTCTCTGGCAACAGTTCATCGCCACCGGCGACGTGCCGTTCTGCCCCTTGGCGGCCGTGGCTGCGGTCAAGCCGGCAGGGGCGTCCAAGACTCCTTCCGCCACCGTCCCCGTGCCCGGCTTCCCTTCCACCGGACTGCGCGAATTCTCGGCCTGGCTGGAAAAGACCGCCGCCGACCTGCTCAACGGCCATGCGCTGACCCGGGAAGACGCCGCCGTCCCCGGCGGCGAACGCCTCCGTTCGACCTTCGCCCTTCTCTCCCAACGGCTCCGGCGCTGGCGCCGCCGCCGGCCGCGCGCTTTTCTGACGGCGGCCATCCTCGCCGCATCCCTGCTGACGCTCGCGGCGTCTGCCCTCTGGTGGCGGTTCGGCATCAATCACCAGGCCAGGACCCTGGCCAAAATTGAAGCAGTCAGCACCAGGACCGACAGCGCCTTGGCGAAACGAAAAGACATGCTCAAACAGATGGCTCTGGATATGAACGAGCACGTCCGTACCCTCGACCAGGACGTCGCGACCATTAAAACCAAAGTCGCCTTCCAGCATAAAAAAGACTTCATCGGCCCCTTTGACCTGGACGTGGTCAATCCGAGCCCCATCGACCTCAGCGGCCTGGAATTCGTCCTCCACTACCCCCAGTACCAGAAGACCATCCCGCTCGCGGCCGACGTCCCCGCCCACAGCACCACCACACTGGCCGACGCCATTCCCAGAGCTCTTCTCAATGCCGACTTCACCGCCGAAATCATCACCTGCAACACCATGGCCAAGGCGGCCGAAGCCCGGGACGCCCTCGTCCAGATCGCCCAGGGCCAAATCTCCGAAACGGCCATGAAGTTCGACTTCATCCGCAACCGCCACACCGACCTCCAAGCTCTGAACCGCGACCTCGACGAATTCCAGCAAAAAAAAATCCTCCTCGAAGAGAAGCTTGCCCGCGTCCGCGCCGGCCGACTCTGGCCCTGGCAATAAAGCCTCGACCGCAACCGCCACCTGCCGCGGCCATGCTCGCGCCGAATCCGGTCCGAACCTGTTTGTGACACTGCTGCCCTCCCCAGCCAAGGAGCCACCATGCGCTATGTTCTGGCCATTTACGATTCCGATCACCAGTCCCCCGACGGCAATTTCTGGGCCCAGCGTCATCCGGCCCTGCCGCCGGCGCTGCTGCAGGCCCTCTACCACGACCATCTGGCCAAAACGTTCAATGCCGAAACCATCGGCCCGGACGACCGGCTCCAAGGCGCCATCGGCTTCGGCGACTGGCTTTGCGCTTATCAGGTCATCGGCGGCGGCGCCGACTCCCGCGGCCGCACCGGCCGCTATTGGGTGATCGCCGCCTTCACGGCCAGAACCCCCGCCAACGCCGCCGGCCTGACCGCCATCCTCGCCAACCAGACCCTCGACTCCCTCGGCACCCAGCTGCGAACCCACTCCGAAGACGCGCCGCCCATAGCCCTGGACCAGGAATGCCCCGACCCGCAACCCAAAACCGCCCCCGCGACCGACTTCAATTACGCGAAGACCGAACAACGACCCGACAATGCCCGCGGCGATCTGTTCCACGCCGCCGCCGCGGCAGCCGCCGCCTCTGACAAAGGCTTCCACCTCACCTTCCAACAACATGGCGCCAACGCCGTCACCACCGCCCAGCCGGCCGCCTTCGCCAGCGAGCACGCCGCCATCCCCAACCTGCCGTCCACGTCCACGGCTCCGACGGCCGACGCCGAACCGGCCGCACCCGGCCGCCGAACCGGCCGCGCCGGACGCCTCGGCGCCGCCGCCGTTCTGATTCTCGGCCTCGCCTTCGCCTGGCTGATCTGGCAAAATCTCCAGTTCGCCAATTTGAAACGGCTCGTCAACGCCCGCCAGGCCGAAGACGAACGCCCCCTGGCGGCGGTCATCCTCATCCCTGGCGTCGGCTCCCGGCAGCATCTTTTCAACGGTGATTTCACGGCCCCGGCCGACATCATCCGTCAGGTCGGGCACTTCTCGACGACCGCCGACGGCGTCGCCTGCACCGAATTTTCGCCTGGCGCCAGCCCCAGATTTCCCTGCTACACGATCTCCCTGACCGGCGACGGCTACGCCGCCATCGAAAACAGCGCCGCCGAACTGCATGCCTTTGTCAACGAAGCCAGCCGCCGCTCCCGGGCCCGCGGCATCATCCTCTGCGGCTACAATGTCGGCGCCGTCATCGCCCGCGAGTACCTGACCAATCCGCACTACGAGTCGGCCGCCCGCCGGCAAGTGACCCAGCTCATCTCCGTGGCCGCCCCCCATAATGGCGCCGAACTGGCGAAACTGCCCGCCAAAATCGACTTTCTGAAAAAATACCCCGATCTCTACGCCTGGCTCGAAAAGCAGTTTCCGGCCGTTGACTTCGACTCGCCGCTCTATCGCCAACTGGTCCCGCCGCAGCCCGGAAACTATCTCTGGGACCTGAACCAGCGCCAGCACCCCGACATCAACTACGCGTGCATCATCCTCAACCCGGAAGTCCGGACCGTCAACCTCATCCGGGAAGCCTGGGACTCCGTCACCGATCCGGACGACAGCCAAGCCGGCTCCTGGCTGACATCCCTGGGAAAAATCATCGGCGCCCGAATGAAAGACGGCAGCGACAATGCCCCCGAGACCGGCGTCCTCTTCAACGACGGCGACGGCGCCGTCTCAACCAACAGCCAGGATCTGAACAACGTCGCCTTCTTCAAATCGAAAAAGCTCGCCGGAACAATTCCCACCCGCGTGATCACGGATTCCGATATTTCCTCGCGCCGCATCGGCGACTACCTCGAACTGCTTATCCTGGCCCGCCACCACCCCATTCCGCCCACCGCGACGTCGCCGGGGAGATGAAGGCGCCCCGCCCACACCCACCGCCGTCCACCCAAACCATAGTCCGCTTCATGTCCATGGTCCATGATCGCCCGACACTATTCCTTTTTGCATCACTCGGCCCGCAAAAATGGAATGGGACGCCGGGGAAGCATGCTCCCATTCTTGTTTCACGCTGCCGGCATCAATGACGCTGTTCCCATGCTTTGCTGGATTAAGGCAGTAGCAAATAAACAACCTACCTCCTAAATTAAGAAGCATCCCACTATCATCCACCGTCCACTAACGTCCACTGTCCACTCTCCACTGTCCACCGTCCACTCTCCACTGTCCACAGTCCACTAACGTCCACTAACGTCCACAGTCCACTGTCCACTCTCCACAGTCCACTGTCCACAGTCCACTCCCTTCCCGGAACAACTCCCATGCCCATGTCACCCCTGCGCCTTCTGACCTCGGCCCTGTTCTGCACCGCCGCCCTCACGGCTGCCGCCGTTCCTTTCCCGGCCACGGTCGGCGAAAGCCTCGGCCTGCCCGAAAACTACGCCGCCCCCTTGACGACCATCGTGACGGCAAAGCCCGCCGACAAAAAACAACTGACCACGCGCTTCACCCAGCTCGAAGCCGCCGCCCTCGCCAAAAACCTCCTCCTCTTCAAACTCACCTACGTCGACCGGCCAGACTTCGAAACCGCCAACACCATTTTCTATTTTGACCTGGACAACGACCCCGCCACCGGCCGGGCCGACGCGGATCACCGCGGCACCGACCTGATGGTGACCTTCGCCGATAAAAACGCCGCCCCCCGCGCGTTCACCCCGGAAGCCAAAAACGCCCGCCTGGCCGCTGCCGTTCACGACAACACCGCCTGGCTGCTCCTGCAGACAACCACCGCCGCCAGCGGCAACGACGACGTGGCCTTTTCCTTGCACCTGCTGAGCGAATTCCGCGCCGAAGGGACCGGCAAAGCCAGCCAAAGCACTCCGCCCGCCAAAATCACCTTGCCGGTTTTGGCCTCGGCCAAGCCGGTCAATCCCGCCCTCGGCACCGGCGCCAGCCTGGTGCCTCTGTCCTTCTTCCTCTATCACAACAACAAAATCGCCCTGCTGCCGCTCGCGGATAAAGGCCTCACCGCCGACCAGGTGATGGCCGTGGCCAGGCCCTTCCAGCCCGGCCGGCCGGCGCCCATCGTCACCCTCCCGGCTGACGGCCCGACCGGCAAACCCGCCTCCGGCGACCCCCTCGCGGTCACCATCAACCTGCGCGAAGAAGCCGGCATCGCCCGCCTGCCCGCCCGCATCCGGGTCGGCGTGCCGTTCCCGCAAGGCCGCGTCTTCCAGACCAAACATCTCGTCCTGCGCGACCACGCCGGCGAGGCCCGGCCGGCGCAGCTCGCGGTCATGACCCTCTGGCCCGACCAGAGCCTGAAATGGGTCCTGGCGCAATTCGATGCCGAACTTGATCCCTACGCCAAGCTCGACTGGACGTTGACATCCAGCCCCGAAGCTGCGCCAGCCACCCCGCCGTCACCCCTGCGCCTGACCGAATCCGACCGCGCCATCACCATCGCCACCGGCGCCTTGAACGCCACCATCGACAAGCGCCAATTCGCCTTCGCGGAACTCGCCCGGCCCGGCCAGGAAACATCCCGCCTCCGCTTGGCCGCCACCCTCCGCGACGAACAGGACCGGCCCTTCACCACCGCGGCACTGCCGCCAAGCTCCGTCCGCATCGAAGAACAAGGCCCGGAACGCATCGTCGTCCGCGTCGAAGGCCACTACGGCAACGACGCCGGCGAAAAACTGATGACCTACATCGCCAGAATGACGTTTTACCGCCAGTCGTCCACTTTTGACCTCGACTGGACCCACCTCAACTCCGAAATCAGCCGCGAATTCACCGACATCACCTCGCTCGACCTCGAACTGACGGCCGCGTCCCCGGCCCGCGCCCTCGAAGTCGCCGGCGCCGACCGGCAAGGCAACCCCTTCGGCGGCAACGCCAAGCTGACTCCCGACCGCCCCGAACTCGCCATTTTCCAGCGCAACGACCTGGACGCCGAGGCCTCTGCACCCCTCAAAGCCATGATTCCCGCCCTGGCCGACGGCAAGGCCCGCTGCAACGGCAGCGTCACGGCGGACTTCGCCGACGCACGCCTCACCGTCGCCCTCCAGGACTTCTGGCAGCGCTGGCCCAAGGCCGTCACCCTGGCCGGCAGCCGCCTGACCCTCGGCATCCTCCCGCGCCAGCCCTCCACGGACTTCGGCCAGGATCTGCCCTTCTGGCTCGTGTTCCCCTTCTGCGAAGGCAAATACCGCACCAAGTGGGGCATGGCCTTCACCGAAAAAATCTCCATCGACGTCGCCGGCACCACCTCGCGGGCCGAGATGGCCGCCAACCGCGACCTGCCGGTCATCGCCGTCATCCCGGCGGCCTGGTATCGTCAATGCCAAGTCTTCGGCGACGTGTCCGTCCCCAAAGGCAAACAGTTCGCCGCCTGGGACGAATGGTTTGAAAAATGCACCGACGACATCCTCGCCATGCGCGAACGCCAGCGCGAATACGGCTATTTCAACTTCGGCGACACCTTCGGCGAACGCGGCCGCAACTGGACCAACAACGAATACGACCCCGCCCACGGCCTGTTCATGCAATTCGTCCGCACCGGCAACCGGAAATACGCCCGCCTCGGCCTGCAGACCGCCCGCCACCAGGCCGATGTCGACACGGTGCACGCCTACCCCGACCCCTTCTACCTCGGCGCCAACCACCAGCATTCCATCGGCCACACCGGCCAGTGGTCGCAGGTGCCGACCCGGGCAACCTGGACGCACCGCTACGATTCCCACACCTCCGCCGAAAATGGCCATACCTGGCTGGAGGGCATGGCCGACGCCTGGTGCCTGGCCGCCGAACCACGAACCATCGAGGCCGCCTACGCGCTGGGCGAGCACATCACCTGGGGCATGTCCACGACCTTCACCAAGCTCGGCACCCACGAACGCTCGGCGGGTTGGTCCCTGAAAGCCATCCTCTGCCTGTACCGCTACCTCGGCGATCCCGTCTACCTCGAAGCCGCCCGCCGCATCGTCGAAGTGCCGTTGCGCGAACAGAACTTCGACCAGGGCGGCGCCTGGCCGC
>JAKLHU010000270.1 GCA_022709995.1 Verrucomicrobiota bacterium
TAATTGTACGGCGCTCCCATGGGCCGACGGTTGGGACAAACCTCCCAGCCATATTTCTCCAGCCATTCCCGAGGAATGAAACCGGCGAAAAATTCCTCCGCCCCCAGGCTGATGTATTCGGCGATCTTCTCCGGAGAGTCAAGACCGCCCAAACCGACATTCATGAACATGGCAATGCCCCTGCTTCACCGATGAAATTATTCCGCCCCCGCGCCAGCCAGCGGCGCCGCCAGGCGCGACGCCCGGCCGGCCGGCACAACGTCCGCGCCGGCCTTACTTCCGCTTGCCGTGACATTCCTTGAACGGCTTGCCGCTGCCGCAAAAACACAACGCCTCAATCTGCGCCCCGCGCGAAGCCTTGGGCCGGCTCTCCGCCGGGGACGACCCGCGCCCAGTCAGCGGCAGCGACGGAACCGGCGCGTCGTCGTTCAACAGCGCCGCCCGCAGCCGATTGAGCTTCCGCAGCATCGCCTTCGCCAGCACCCGCCGAATCTGATACCACGGGTCATAGCGCTCCGTGAACTCAATGACGTCAAACAATCGCCCAAACCCGCCCTCTTGCGCATAGATCGCCAGCAGACGGTCCTCCAGTGAATAATACAGCCGCGGCGACTGCCGGCAATCCATCAGCCGACGGGCCATCGCGATCATCTTGGCCTGGTAATTGTCCGTCAAATAACATTCCGCCAGAAACAACTCTCCCGGCCGGCGCTCCGGCGGCACGGCCGTCTGGCTGGTCGGCATGCCGGCATAGATGATCACCCGCCGGCTCCCCGGCTTCGCCAAAGCCAGCGCCGTCGCCACGTCGTCCGCCATCATCGTCGTCGAGAACTCGACCCCGCTCTTGCGCAAACTCTCCTGCATCTCCTTGACAACCGTCTCCGTCAGGCAGACGATGATCGCGTTGGTCGGGCATTTCTGCACGTCCCGCACCACCGCGCCGTTGCGCAACCCCGAAGTGCGATACGTAAAGGCGCTGAAACCAATCCCGCGACTGCCCCGAATCCGGCCGATCACGCGGTCCCGCAACAACTTGTTCATCTCGCCAGCCGTGAAACCGTCAATCAGGCTGTAGCAGCCGCACAGCTCCAGGCCTAATTTCTTCATCTCCAGAACCGTGTCAAAAATGGCGGGATTGCCAGCCCAGGCCGGCACCGCCAGGTCGCTCTTGTAAATCAGGCCGCTGGCCCGCGGCACCGAACGCTCATAAAAAACAAGACGGTTGCAATACAGGCAGCTGTCAATCTCAACGAAAAAAACCGGCAGACCGCCCGAAAACAAGTCCGGATTGCTGCGCAACACCGTGGTCATAATGTAATGGTCGACGATGACGACGTGAGCCTTGGCGCAGTCGCTGAATTTCAGCCCGCTGCGATCACCCAGCATGCCGACGGACTTGATGACGATCGAATCCAAATCCTGAAATCGCCGCACCGCCGCCCGAATCAGAACCTGGTCGCTGACCGCCGCCAAGCTGATGATGCAACGACCATGGCGCAAGACATGAAACAGCGCCGTCAGCAAGGCCAGTTCAATCTGCGGCCCCGAACCCATCTCCGGAATGCCGCCCGTCACCGCCTGTCGCAGCTTCGCCTGCCGCACCGCCGCCGGCAACCGGCGCCAATGACGAAAACAGCCGCCACCATCACCCTCGTCCGCAGTCGTGAAACGCTCCGACCACCCGCAAAAGGCCTCGGCCAGCGCTTTTCTTTCCATGCCGGGACCAGCCGTGCGCAGCTCTCGCCATTCCTCTTGTACCGTCATTGTCCCAACACCTTATGGTTATTTCAGTTCCGAAACCGCTTGCGATCATCCGCCAACTGCAAACCGTGAAAAAATTACTATAACACCCTTTTTCCCATTTCGCCCAGAACCCAACCGGCTTTTTTCGGCAAACCAGAGACCGTCCGAAAAGTTGCCTACGCCGCGCTTGTTGCCGCAACAAGCGCAACGGAGACAACTTTTCGGAGGGCCGCTGGCTCTTTGCAAATGCCACCGCATGACGATATATTGTTTTTTTGCCCTTTTGCACCCCCGCGCAAGTTTCCCGGCAGAACGAAAACTCCACTTTTCAGGACACCGCAACCATGCACAACGTCAAAGACTTCGGCGCCCTCGGCAACGGCGCCACGAAAGACACCGCCGCCATCCAAAAGGCCATCGACGCCGGCGGCATCGCCTATTTTCCGCCCGGCGTCTACCTGTCCGGAACCATCTATCTCCGCAGCGGCGGCGGCATCGAGCTGGCGCCCGGCGCCGTCCTCCTCGGCAGCCCCGACCCCGAAGACTACAACGCCGCCGACTTCTGCCCCCAAAACCGCGCCTCCGTCCTCGAAGTCGCCAGCGGCGCCCACCTGGTCACCGCCGTCGAACAGGAGAACATCGTCATCCGCGGCGGCGGCCGCATCGACGCCAACAGCCCGGCCTGGTTCGCCCAAATGCCCATGAACCCGCATTCCGCCATCGTCTACCAGCGCCCACCCTGGCGGCCGTCCCAGACCATCTTCCTCTGCGAATGCAAAAACATCTGGATCCAAAACGTCGAACTGGCCAACGCCGCCTACTGGACCTGCTTCCTCCACGGCTGCGAAAACGTCACCCTCTCCGGACTCCACATCCACTCCGACCACCGCGTCATGAATGACGACGGCATCGACCTCGACTGCTGCTCCAAAGTCACCGTCAGCGACTGCATCATCGACACCGGCGACGACGGCATCACCCTCCGCGGCAACGACGAACCCCTCAAGCACAAACGCGCCTGCGAATTCGTCACCGTCACCAACTGCGTCATCCGCTCCGGCTACGCCAACGCCATCCGCGTCGGCGTCGGCCCCGGCGCCGTCCGCCACTGCGTCTTCAACAACATCGTCGTCCACGACACCAGAACCGCCATCTGCGTCGTCTCCAAATACTCCGACCGCGAAGGCGTCAACGGCACCACCATCTCCGACCTGGCGTTCCGCAACCTCCACGTCGATGTCTTCCGCTTCCTCAACTTGAAGCTCGACAACATCCCGAACCCGAAATTCCCAACCCCGACCACCATGGAGCGGCTGGTCTTCTCCCAAGTCACCGGCCGCGCCGAATTGTCGACCTTCGTCCACGGCAACGGCCTGGGCGTCATCCGCGACGTGACCTTCGCCGACGTGTCCCTCCGTCAGGGCGGCGCCGGACCCGCCCCGGTCCGGCACCCCGGCGGCCGTTGGGGCTGCGACTCCACCGACGCGGCCTTCGACCTCCGCCATGCCCAGGACATCGCCTTCGAACGCGTCCGCATCGACTGGGAAAACAACGGCGCCGGCTGGACCTCCGAAGTCAAGACCGAAAACGCCACCTTCACGGTCGCGCCGACCTGCCGTTTCCCGAAAATGCAGGCCGCGGCGAAAGCCTGAACAACGACACTCCACCAGCGCCCCCGCGCACCAGACTGGCCAGAAAACCCAACCGATGTGTTCGCACCGCGACTGGACAGCGCCCCCGCGCCTGGCCAAGCCCCCCTGCTGGCTAATCACCATCTGACTGCTCACCGGCCGGCCGCCGCCGGCGCCAACTCCCGGCCCTGCTTTAGGCTGCGTACGTAGTTCAGCCTTTAGGCTGCCGTATGTAGTTCAGCCTTTAGGCTGCCGTACGATCGGATGGGGCAACGGGGATTGCGCCCCGTGCCCTTCCACACCACCGGACATGCGGTTTTCCGCATCCGGCGGTTGAACAGCACCGGTTCTTTTCTGACCGGCTAAACGCCCCAAGGCACAATGAAACCGTATTTAGTCAGGGTTTTGTTGCTCAATGCTCTATGCATCAGCGGTGTCTTCGCCATGCGCCATGCCCCCCGTGATGATTTCGCCGACTCCAGTAGTCTTCCGGTTATTCCGAGTGCAGCCAGTTTCTTGATTCTGCCGACGGCGGAGTGCCAACGTATCCAGAAGCACTTTCTTATATGCCTCCTTATCCAGCCCGCCGTATAGCCGACCTTGCGTCTTTCGGTTGCTAACTGGAAGTAGTTCCACCAGCCCGTGGCGAATTTCCGCCATTGATTTCGCAGACCGGCGCTCGTCAGGTTCT
>JAKLHU010000271.1 GCA_022709995.1 Verrucomicrobiota bacterium
CGTAACCAAGCTGAATGAGCTCCAAGCCGAGGCGCTGGCAGCCTACAACCAGGCCCCGGTGAAATACGGCCTCGGCCAGAAAATCAAGTGACCTGCCGTTAGGGCATTCGTGGACTTTCGAGCCGATACATCGCCGCGTGACCATCCAGCCCGGCCAGGACTGGCAGACCGACATGCGCTGGCGCGCCATCGCCAAGTGACCGCGAATTGATACGAACCCATGACACCATGCCGCGCCCCGGCCAGGACGCGGACAACTGCTGCGACCGGGAGAAGCCATGTACTTTGCCATCAATACGAATTCGCTGCGGAAGTCCCTGAACATCAAGCAGATGATCCAAGTCTGCCTGGACGCCGGCGTGCACGGCGTGGAATGGGGCCTGGGGCCTTTGGAAAATGCCGCCGCCGAAGCCCGGGACATGGCCGCCGCCAGCCGCGACGCCGGATTGCAGGTGCTGTCGTTCATCAACGGCGGCAAACTCTGGGACACCGACGATATCCGGCGCTGGAGCGACGCCGTCGCCGGCGCCGGCGGCAACATGCTCCGCGTGGCGCATCCATGGTACGCCTACAACTTCGACGAATCGCGGCGCCAGCCGGAGACCTTCCCGGAATTGATGAAAAAAACCCGCGACGGCCTGGTGAAGCTCATGGACGTCGGACGGGAATACGGCCTCCGGTATGTGCTGGAAACCCACCGCGCCTCGACATTCGCCAGCCCCATGGCCGTGCCCGCCATGATGCAGGACCTGGACCCGGCGATTTGCGGCGTCATCTACGATCCGGCCAACACCTTCCTGGAGGGCTTTGTCCGGCCGCGCGGCGCCGTCGAACTGCTCGGGCCGTTCCTGGCTTACCTGCACGTGAAGAACCTCGTCATCACCCAGGAGCGGAACGCTGACGGGAAAATGGTCGTGGCCATGCAAAAACGGCTTCTTGACCAGGGCGCCATCGATTATGAAGAGGTGATGTTCGCCCTGAAGCTCTGCAAATTCGACGGCTGGTACTCTTTCGAAGAGATGATCGCCGCGCCCGACCCGGAGAAGACCGTCGCCGAGATTCGCCATGGCATCAAGCACTTGCTGGCGTGCCATGCCGCCGCCCCCGATGCCCTGCACGGGCCTTTCCTGACGTTCAATTTGTGATGATTTTTTTCGCGAAAATCATGCGGAAAACAGGGAAGAACCACCGATGGACACCGATGGATACGGGTGTTCATTCAATGTAGAAACGCAGCTGGCCAGGAAAAGGCCAAATTCTCACGTGCGGAGAACTTTTCGGGCGTGGCCGGTCAGGGGTTGTCCTGGTGGCTGAGGGCGGCGAGGACCTTCTGGGCGGTGTCGAGGTAGATGCGCTCCCATTCCGGGGCCAGGAAGCACTCGGTCACTTCATAGCCGCCGGCCGGATAGTCCTTGGCCGGAGCGCCGTAGTGCATGTAGCCGTTCGAATACGCCGCCATGTAGGTCTTGGCCAGCGGGGACTGTTTCTTGACGCTCAGGCCGATTTCGGTCAAGGCCTCGGCCGGACAGCTGATCAGGGCCGCGTCGCCAATGCGCAGGCCCAGGACTTCCGCTTCAATGCTGGTTTCCCCGGACTGGTCGTTGATGTCCAGATGCCGGAAATAGGTCGCGATGCGGTCTTGGATGCGGGCCAGCTTTTCCATGGCGCGGACGTTGGCGATGTATTTGTCCAGGTTTTTGCGATTGAGGCGGTCGAGTTCGGTCAGTCCGTTCAGGTGGAGGTCTTTTTCCCGGAGGTAGCGGTACGCGTCCGCCGAGGGATGTTCCGGGTCCAGCCGGGAAGCGAGATAGGCCGGGATAAAGCTCTTCAGGTTCAGGGACGTATAGCGCAGGGAGTCCAGCAGTTCCTGCTGTTCCCGCCGCAGTTCCGCCACCCGTTCCGGAATGTCCTGCCGCCTTGGGAAACGAACGGTCGCGGCGGCGACGTCGACGTCGGCCTGGCCAGGCGTGATCTGGCGCCAGGCCCGGATGGTGCTCAAAGCCAGCGCTACGCCCACCGGCTCGGAGCTGCGGGGGCCGGTGAAGTCCTTGTTGAGCATTTCTATGATGTCGCCGCCGGCGCCTTGCAGGAACATCGCCTGCACGCCTTGGCCGAGGATGTCCTCGATCGTCCGGCACGCGAAGCCGGGAAATCCGGCCGTGACGCGGCCGTCCGGCACCCCAATCAGGGGATGGCAGGCATAGTTGAACAGCACCGCCAGGGGGCGGCCGTCCAAGCGGTCAAAACGGAAGACGCCGATTTCCGGATCGACGGGGCCCAGGCCGGCGACGTCGTCGTCCGGAGGACTCGGATTGGTGTGCCGGATCGTCCAGGCGCGGCCGTTCTTCAGGCGCAGCGTCCGGTTGGTCACGATGCGCTCTTCCGAGCCGGAACCGGCGCCGAAAATGACGGGTGTCAGCTGGCTCGCGGCTTGAGCTACGGCTTGGAAGGTCTGTTCCAGGACGTCGGCTTCCGCCCGCAGCATGGGCCCGGCCGTATGCGTGTGCGAGGCGTTGACCAAAATGTGGCGGGCAGGAATGCCCAGCTGCGCCTGCAGACGTTCGCGCAGCCGGGGGAGAAAATCGTCGCTCAAATCGCAGATGCCGCCGATGGCGACGGCGTCCATGGCGATGACTGCGACGCGGGTGGGGCCGTAGCTGAGCACCAGGGCCCGGGCATACAGGGGGTCGTGGAGTTTTCCCGGCCGGAGGGTGCCGATTTCATTCCGGCCAACGCCGGCCAGAAGCGGATGGGACGTGTTGCTGACCATGAGTTCACCTGTCGTGTTGCTGTCGAGACGCCATTGCCGGGGAACGGAAAAACCAGGACCGGGCGGGCGGCGTGGAATCAGGCTGGCGCCGTCATCCCAGCGCCGCCATCCAGAAAGGCACCGTCAGGATGCAGGTCACCGTCGTGAGCAGCACCGAGGCCGCGGCAAAGTCGCTGTCGGCGCGGTAGATTTCACTGAGGGCGACGCTGGCGACGGAACAGGGCATGACCGCAATCAGGACGATGATGAAGCGCGATTCCGGCTCCAGCGGCAGCGCCCACAGCAACAGCGGCACCGTGATGGCCGGAATGGCGATCAGCCGGACGAACAGCAGCCAGAATTGCAGCGGCTGGTTGAGGTTGCGGGTGCGCAGGGTGGCCATGCGGCTGCCGGCGATGAGCATGGCCATGGGAACGGTCGCCGCCCCGAGCATGTCGCCAACCGAAATCAGCGCCCGCCAGCTTTCGAGCCACAGGCTGCCATCGGCAAAGGCCAGCGGAACGGCCTCCCGGAAAGCCAGGACGACAATCGAAAGCAGAATCGCCAGCATCGGCGCGCTGAGCAGTTTCTTCAAGGCCTCGAGGCGGAAGGACACGCCCGTGAGGGCCAGAATCCCAATCGTCCAGACGCCGATTTCCGAGCCGATGGACGACAACGCCAGCTTTCCCAGCCCGGTTTCCGGCCAGAAGACCAGCACGAGCGGCAAGGGCAGAAACACGTAATTGGTGAGCGCGCACTGGAAATGGAACATCCGCCGGGTCGCGGTTTCGTGGCCGCGGCTGAAAAAGGCGAACAGGAGACCGCAGCAGTAGCCGATGGCGATGATCAGGAACGCCCCGACCGGCATGACCCATTCGTCCGCAATGCCCCGCAGCGTGAACTTGCCGACCAGGGAGGCGAAGATGGCGGCCGGATACAGCAGATTGGTGACCAGCATGGACAGGCGGCGCGTGCTGTCGTCGTTGAGGAAGTCGCGACGACGGGCGTAAAATCCCGCCGCCAGCATCAGGCAGATGGCGAACAGGCGGACAAAGATGACGCCGAATTGCTGGGTGAAACTCATGGATGAGCGGTTCCTGGAAACGCGTTGGCACGGGCGGCGAAGACGTCGGATGGGAGATGCCCTGATGCCCTCCGCAAAGCATACTTGGGTTTTGGCGAGGGTGAGGAGTGTCGAGGCATTAAGGTAATCGGCGGTTGCCGGGCTGGCAAGTTTGATGGGTGAAAACAACGGCGGCCTGGGAGAGGTGACACGGGCGGCTTCCCGCTCGTCTGAACTTTGGCATATC
>JAKLHU010000272.1 GCA_022709995.1 Verrucomicrobiota bacterium
GCGACGACCTGTCGCGGTTGCCGTGGCTGATTCGCCATTCCCGCCGAACCCTTGCCATCATCAAACAGAATGTCCTCTTCGCCCTGAGCCTGAAGCTGCTGTTCATCATCCTCACGCTTGCCGGCGTGGCCTCGCTCTGGCTGGCCATCCTGGCCGATACCGGCGCCACCCTGCTCGTGGTCGCCAACAGCCTGCGCCTGCTGCGATCAGCGCCGGCAGAACCATGAACCGACTTTGCCGGTCGCGACGGCCGGCACGGCTGATAGAAATCACGAACACGCGTCACCGCCATCGCCAACCGGCCAGAGCGACAGGCGCAAAAACCTTGTTTTGGCCTGCCGGCGTTTGACAAATCGCCGCCAGGAATGAAAGTAAGGAGTTGTCTTTTCGCCGAGTTCCGGCCCGCCGGCGCCGTTGCGCCGCCAGCGCCAAGCCGCCCCCCCGGCTCGGCCGCCTGGCCTCGCTTAATCCGGCAGATGTCGCCCTTTCACTCATCCACCCATAGAAAAACAGGAACCGATCATGCAAATACGCCCTCTTCGTCCCGGCATTGAGATCATCTCGTCGATTCACTGGGAGCGCCGCCTGTTTGACGCGCTTATTCCGCTTCCGGAAGGAACCAGCTACAACGCGTATCTGGTCAAAGGCTCGGCCGGCACGGCTTTGTTGGACAGCACGGACCCCGTCTTCGCCAAGGACTTTCTGGAAGTCATCAAGGACGTCGATACCATTGACTATATTGTCTCCCATCACACGGAACAGGACCATTCCGGCACCCTGCCGGATTTGCTGCAGCGCTATCCAAACGCCAAACTGCTGTGCAGCAAAAAGGCCGAAGAGCTGCTGCTGAGCCATCTGCCGATTGCCGCCGAGCGCATCCGGGTCGTGGCCGATGGCGAGACCGTCTCCCTAGGCGACAAGACGCTGCAGTTCCTTTATACCCCCTGGGTCCACTGGCCGGAAACGATGAGCACCTATGTTCCGGAGCAGAAATGCCTGTTCAGCTGCGACCTTTTCGGTTCGCACCTCGCCACCAGCGACCTGTTTGTGACCGACCCGGCCCTGGTCCTCGAAGGCGCCAAGCGCTATTACGCCGAAATCATGATGCCGTTCCGGCCCCAGGTCGGCAAGAACCTCGCCAAGCTGGCGGAATATCCCTGCAACCTGATCTGCCCCAGCCATGGCCCCGTCTACAACGACCCGGCCCTGATTGTCGACGCCTACCAGAAATGGATCTCACCGCGCCTGAAAAATGAAGTCGTGCTGCCGTACATCAGCATGCATGGCAGCACCCTGCTCATGGTGAACCGGCTGACGGACGCCCTGGTGCGCCTCGGCGTCACCGTCCATCCCTTCGATCTTTCCGTCACCGACATCGGCAAGCTGGCCACGACTCTGGTTGACGCCGCCACCATCATCGTCGGCACCCCGACAGTGCACGTCGGCCCGCACCCGGCCGTCATCTATGCCGCCACCCTGGCCGGCATGCTGCGTCCGAAGCTGAAATACGCCGGCGTCATGGCCTCGTACGGCTGGAGCTCCAAGGCCATTGAGCAGGTGGCCGGAGCCATCGCCAACCTCAAGCCCGAAATCGTCGGAACCGTGCAGTGCAAAGGGCTGCCCACCGCCGCCACCATGGCGGAAATCGACGCCCTGGCGGCAGCCGTCCACAAAGCCCACGCCGCCGATCCGAACGTGTTGGCCTGAGCACGGCATCGGCCAGCCGACAACGGCATCACGACGCCAAGGGGCGGGAACAAACCACGAACGTTCCCGCCCCTCTTATTTGACCTCCACACACCAGAACAAACGCCTACGCCAAGCATCCCGACGCCAGACAGACAAACCACAAAACACCCACGTTCTCGCTGCCGCGGGCACAAAACCGCGTTTTCATTCGCACAAATCCCCCAAAAAACCGCACCGACGCTTGCTTTTTCAAAACCGGCCATAATATTATTAGTTATCAATAACTAACATGGGTATCCCTTGGCGGGAAACACCTGTTTTCGCGTCGTCGACGCGTCGTTTTTCACGGTGAGATGGCCTGATGTTTGGCCGGTGTCTTCTGATTTAGCCGGGCAGTTCAAATACTTTTGTTTCTTTGGTTCGACGCTTTTCAGGGGCGGTCTTGCCGTCCAGTCAATGTTATTCTCGGCGATGGCGGTGGAAGCCGCCGGATTTTCCGTTTATGAACGCCGCCCGACTCAAAGGCGAGACGCGGGCTTTTCCTGCCAGTTTGAGATAGGGCTTTTTTCCCAGAATATCCTTCAACTCCAGGCGACCATCATGCCAAGCGCGATCATCTCCTTCGTTTTCCGCCTGTTTAAGAAAGGCCTCCGACTGGCGCCGGTTCTGGCTGCCGTTCTGCTGGTTGCCTGGCTGGCGCGGCACCGCCAGGGGCCCGCCAGGAACGAAGGTTCCGAGCTGGTCCGGCCCTTGCGCGTCATCGAGGCGCCGGTGGTGAATCTGCAGCCACGCGCGACAGGTTACGGCCTGGCCGCCCCCCGGCGTGTCTGGCGGGCCATGGCGGAAGTCAAAGGAGTCATTGTCGAGGTCAATCCACAGCTGGCGGCAGGAGCGCTGCTGGCGGAAAACACGGAGCTGATCCGCCTCGAATCGGCGGACTACGAACTGGCGGCGGCCAGATTAAAGGCAACCATGGCGGAAAGCCAAGCCCGCCTGAACGAACTGGACGTCGAGGAACGCAGCCGGAAGACCTCCCTCGACATCGAACGGCGCTCACTGAACCTGGCTCAGACCTCGCTGGCCAGGATGCGCCAGCTGATGGAGACCGGCGCCGTGCCCCGCGATCAAATCGACCGCGAGGAACGCCAGGTTCTGCAACAGGAACAAGCCCTCCAGCAATTGCAGAACGCCATCGACCTGCTGCCCGCCCGCCGCGAGGCTCTGCAGGCGGCGCTGATGGTCCAGAAAGCCAGCCTCGCCCAAGCCGAACTCGACCTGGCCCGAACCGTCATCCGGGCCCCCTTCGCCTGCCGGCCAGGACCGGTGCACCTGCAGAAAGGACAGTATGTCAACGTCGGGCAAACCCTGTTTGAAGCCATGGGAACAGAAGTCATCGAGGTCGAAGCCAAATTCCGTCCGGAGCAAATGCGCAATCTGCTTGACCTGGAACGACGACGCGGTTTTGACGAGGGCATGAACATGGCGGCTCTGCAGGAACGCTTTGACCTCGACGTCGTCGTCACCCTGCGCAGCGGCGCCTGGAAGGCGTCCTGGCCGGCCCGGTTCGACCGGATCCGGGAAGTCGTCGACCCGCGCAGCCGGGCCATCAACGTCATCGCCGCCATCGACAAGCCGTATGAACTGGTCATCCCCGGCGTCCGGCCGGCCCTTTCTCAGGGCATGTACTGCGAAGTCGAATTGCGGGCGCCGCGGCGCCCGGAAACAGTCGTCCTTCCGCGCGCCGCGCTCTGGAACGGCCGCGTCTTCGTCGTCGGCGCTGACAACCGCCTCCAGGCTCGAACCGTCAAACTGGCTTTTGCCCAAGATGACTTCTGGGTAGTCGAGGACGGTGTCAAGGCCGGTGAACGCGTCGTCGTGTCCGACCCCTCCCCCGCCATGGAAGGCATGCTCGTGGCGCCTGTTCCCGACTCCCAGGCGGCAGCCCGGCTGGCGCAGCAGGCCGAAGGCGCGGAGGACAGACCATGATCCGCTTCTTCGCCGGACATCCCACCGCGGGCAACCTGCTCATGGCCCTGTTCATGATCGCCGGATTCCTCGCCCTGCCCCGGGTGCGACGGGAATCCATCCCGGATTTCGCTTCACGCGAAGTCGAAATCCGCTTGGAATACCCGGGCGCCACGGCGGCGGAAGTCGAAGAAACCATCGCCATGCGCCTGGAAGACGCCCTCGGCGACGTCAACTACATCCAGGAAATCCGTTCCGATTCCCGCGAAGGTCTGTCCGTGACCGTGGTCGAAATGTCGGAAAAAGGCGACTTTCCGACGTTCTTTGATGACATCGCGCGCGCCCTCGCCACGATTGACGACTTTCCCGAAGGCGTCGAAAAACCCGTCGTCATGGAACTGGGA
>JAKLHU010000273.1 GCA_022709995.1 Verrucomicrobiota bacterium
GCGCGCGACGGTCATTGAAATAGCCTCCGCAGACCCAGGTGTAAATCAGCTTCTCCTCGTCCAGGAGGTCCCACATCGCCTGGGAATAGGCATTGCCGATGGCCTTCTCGCCATTGGCGAACAATTCGTCCAGGGTGACGCCGTCATGGTCGGGATTGGCCAGCACCTGGACGATGCGCTCCTTCATCAGGGACGCGTCCCGCCAGCCCTTGGGCGTGAAGCCCGTGCTGCCGATCAGGCGGATGCCGCGGTCGCGCACCTCCTGCAGGGCCGACTCGGAGGGACTGGTCCCGTTAATGAAGTTGACGGCCGGAAAAAAGTGCTTCTTGTAGAAATCCAGGTCCCAGCGATACAGCGCCTGGTCGGTCTTTTCCACCATGAAAAAGGGATACAGGTGCAGTTCCGGCACCAGACGGACGTGCAGCCGGCCGCCCTGCGTGCCGGCCACCCGCAACCGATGCGGGCCGGGCTCAAGATGCCGCATGGTCTCCGAAGCCTCGCCGGCGCGCGGCTTGACGACGGCCGACGGATGGTCGTCCAGAAACGCCTCGCCGGCCGGGCTGGGCGGCTCCAAAGCGATATAGACCCACCCGGAACGCGGGTTGACAAACTCGTAGACCTTGTTATCCAACTCGGCATTGATGACTTCCGTCACCAGCTGGTTGAGCTTTTTGTGACTGGCCGGCGACGGCGTCCGGACAACGACGCCGAAGGGATATTCGTGGCTGGAAATCACGGCGCCATCGGCCTTCTTGACGAGCTCGACCTTGATCCGCCCCTGGCCAGGCGAGACGGCGCCCAGCGGGACCTTGACTTCGCCATCGCCCAGGGGAAAGACGCCGAGCGGCCGAAAGGCGTCGGCGCCGGGCGGCTGGATCTGGGCGCGGACCTCATGCTCGACCGGCGCCAGCTCGGCGATCAGGCTGAACGTCAGCTCCGGCTGATCGACCGGGACCTGGGACAACCGCGGCGCAACCGGAAACAGGCGCTTGCTGTCCTCATAAATCAGCGCGGAGCGGGAGCCGGCCTTGGCCTTTTCCGTCAACGGCTCCAGGGAAGGCGCCGACACCAGCAGCTCGCCGCCGCCATCCAGGGCGTACCAGCCGAACGTATACATGCCGCTGCTGCTTTCCGGCAGGGTCACCTCGGCCTGCACCAAAGTCCATTCCGGACAGGAATTGGGCAGCGGGGAAATGCCGGCGTCCGTCTGCCATCCCTGGTTCCAGACCACCAGTCCGCAGCGTCGAAACGTGAAATCGGCCGTTTTGATGTATGCGCTCACCCGGTAGGTTTCGCCGGCGACCAGCGTGATGGCAGGCTGCTTGAAGACTTCGCCATTGGCGAAGGTGAGCTTGACGGCGTTCCGGCCGTCCGGCCCCAGCCCGGGAAGCGGCGTCGCCACCCCGACATCGGAAAGCCAATGCATGATCTCCCCGCGCGCGTTGACGGCCAGCTCGGGGTTGTGCAACAGCCCTTCCGCCGACAATCCCACGCCCAGCAGAAGCACGCCCAATACGCAGCACCAAGTCTTCATGCTTCACCTCGCCAATGAGTTTTCAACCAACACCGTTCGTTCGAATGATATCGCACCACCCAGCCTGACCGCCGCCACGGCATCGGCAACGCCCGGCCCGGCCCGGCCATCCTATCCCTGCCCGTCTTGCTTTTCCAACTTGTCCATCAGGCGGTTCACCTCATCGGCATTTTCCGCGTAAACGGACAGGAACATGCGAGGGGCCTGGGGGAAGCGCCGCATGAAATCCTCGACCTGGTCGATGCGCACGCCGAGGTACAGGCCCTTGCCGCGGTTGGCGATCTCCGTGTACAGCGGCGTCCAATCCTGGGTCTTGCCCGCGCCCGGCACCCATTGGATGACCTTGATGTTCGGAATGCTGAAAATCGAATCCATGTGCCGGAGGTTGCCGACGCCGTCGAGATGGTACTCGATGTCATCGAGGAGGGCGCATTCGCGGCGCAGATAGGGCATGGCGAACGCGTCGAAATGCTCCGGGCCGATGCTGTAGCCGAAGTCGCACTGCGGCACGCCGGTCAGACCCTGGCTGTAAAAGCCGTGCCGGGTGACGCTGCCCCAGAGGTCGTATTCGAAATACGGCTTCTGCGCCTCCAGAGTCTCCACCACGATCTCATGCAGCCGGGCCAGGACACGATGCACCCCGGCCGGGTCGTCGTACAAGTCCAACATGGCTTCCGCCACGCCGCGGATTTCGGCATAATAATCAAGATTGTACAATGGCGTTGGTTCGCCATAGATGAACACGCCCCGAGCTTTGCGGTGATAGGTCTCCAGCAGGGTGACGTATTTTTCCCACCAGGCACCCTGCCGATCCAGACGCAGCTGTTCGGGATGGTCAAGAGTGCGCAGAAAAGGGACGCAGCGTGTGTCCACGCCCCAGCTTTCACGGATCTCCTCGATCTGGCCGCCCAGCAACGCGCCATGCAGCCCGACGCAAATGGACGGCGTGTGATAAGGCACGGCATCGCCCAGAAACTGATGCGTCTCGACATAGCGCAGCGCCTGATCGACAACGCTTTCCGCCGCCCGCAAATACGCCGCCCCCCAGGGCGGCGGCGGCACCGGCTCGACGCCGGGCTTCGGTATCACCGCCGAAATGATCGGGCGTTTCAACGTGCCCCCCCAGAATTGCGCCCACGTCGCCTGGACCCGTGCAAAGTCGGGCCTCGCCGCCAAGGTCGTCATGATGACCATCTCCCGTCTTCGCGCCCGCTTTTCGTTACCAGCTCACCAGCAACAACCTTGGAGCAATGGGACGAATAGGACAAATGGGACGAAGTGGACCTATAAGACATACATTCCCGTTTATCCTTCACTCTGCCTGCATGGGCAAGGCATGCATTGTCCATTGTCCACTACACCACCTCGACGCCGGCGGGGGCCGTGATCTCGAGTTTGCCCGAGCGGTCGGCAAAAACGGACACCACTCCGGCCGGCGTCGGAATCCGGCCGGATACGTAGTCCAAGTCGCCCAGAACCGGCCGCACCGCCAGGCGACTGCCGCCTGGCGCCAGAAACTTGACACCCAGCAGGCGCTGGCTGAGGAACGAAGTCGGCCCCGAAGCCCAGCCGTGGCACAGGCTGTGCCGCAGACCCTGGTAGCAGAACTTGCCGTAGTCGGCGTGCAGATCCTTCTGGCCGGGCTTGGGCAATTCGTCAATCCGCCCGGAGCCGTCCAGCCAGTCCGGGTCGAAGTCTTCCCAGAAGGTCGTGGCGCCGCGGTCGAGCATCGCCCCCCAGTTGGAACGGATCAGCCGCAGCGCCGGCGCCGTCGGCAGCGCCTCCAGAATATACGCGCCATAGAAGGTGCCGACACCGCGGCAGAGGTCGTCCAGCAGAGCGCCGGAGTGGTCCTGCAGGCCGCTCAGGGTCAGCAGCGCCGCGGCCGGCTTGCTGCCGCTCGGGTCCGGCCGATGCGCCCGCAGCCGCGCGCAGGACGCCGCCAGAGACGAAACGTCCTCGCCCAAATGAGCTAAAATTTTCTTGGCGTCTTCGAGGGCCCAGAGCAGGAGTCCCTGGATGGCCGCGTGGACTCCGGGCAGGTTGCCGCTGCCGCGGGTCTGCCAGTCAATGAAGCGCACGCCTTTGAGCTGTTCGGCGCCGGTGTCCGGGTCGATCAGCCCCTGGAAATGCTCGGCCAGGCCGCGGATGTAGTCCTGGTTCGCGGCCAGGAACGTCTCGTCGCCCGTGTGAAAATAGTACTCCCACGCATTGATGAGGTACCACAGCGAGTACGTGTCCATGCTGTTCATGTAATCCGGCAGCGGCGTTCCCTCCCGCATGAAATCCATCGATTTCCGGATCAGAAACGTATCGCTGAACACATTCAGGATGGTTCGGATTTCGGGATTGAGGTCGCCCATCCAGACCAGCCGGTCACGCTTGGGACCATCATAAATAAAATCCTGCATATTGAGCAGGACGGTATAGGCGCCCGTCTTCCAGATCCGGTTGAGAAGCTCGTCCGAGCACTCAAAGTGGCCGTCCCAGGCCAGGTCGTGGTACAGGGCCACG
>JAKLHU010000274.1 GCA_022709995.1 Verrucomicrobiota bacterium
CGCCCGAGCGTCGATCTGATTATTACTCGCGTTGTGCCGATGGTTGACGAGCACGGGCTGGAAGCCCGTGTCACCTCTCCCGCGCCAAGGTGGCGCCTCAGGCTCTGAGGCGCCCGAGCGTCGATCTGATTATTACTCGCGTTGTGCCGATGGTTGACGAGCACGGGCTGGAAGCCCGTGTCACCTCGCCCGCGCCGTTTCTCCCGAACCGCCTTGGCGCCATCTCGCCCTCTGGCGAAACCGCGAAGCAATTCCCGACCGCGACCACTCGTCCGCACCGCAAAAGTGAGGGATTGCCCTCCTCGCCGGAAGTCGCCCCCCGCCCAGTATCATTCTCACGAAACATGATTATATTTACGGTTCTGACTTTTCCTGCCTCGTCCGACAGGGTGCCTGGGCGCCTTGCTTTCTTGTTTTGCAACCGCCGCCAGGCCCCGCGCCAAACCCAACACAGGGAGACCCGATCTTGGAGGACTTTCTCTGGTTCAAGGACATCACGAAGGACTTTGGCGCGACCCGGGCAGTCGACAACGTCTCGCTGACCGTGCGCCGTGGCGAAATCTTCTCTCTGCTCGGCCCCAGCGGCTGCGGCAAGACGACGCTGCTGCGCATGCTGGCCGGCTTCGAGGCGCCGGACGCCGGACGCATCATCCTCGAAAATGAAGACATCACCGACCTGCCGCCCAACCTGCGGCGGGTCAACACCGTCTTCCAAAACTACGCCCTGTTCCCGCACATGAATGTCGCGGACAACATCGCCTTCGGCCTCAAGGTCGCCAAAAAACCGAAATCCGTCATCGCGGCGGAAGTCGACCGCATGCTGACCATGATCCAGATGCAGGATCACGCCGAAAAGCGACCGGCCCAGATCAGCGGCGGCCAGAAGCAGCGCGTCGCCATCGCCCGCGCCCTGGTCCTCCGGCCCAACGTTCTGCTCCTGGACGAACCGCTGGCCGCCCTCGACCTCAAGCTGCGCCAGAAAATGCTCCTCGAGTTGAGCCTCATCCACGACGAAGTCGGCATCACCTTCATCTACGTCACCCATGACCAGGGCGAAGCCATGAGCGTCAGCGACCGCATCGCCGTCATGAACAACGGCCGCATCGAACAAATCGGCACCCCCGCCGAAATCTACGAAGCCCCCAAAAGCAGCTTCGTCGCCGCCTTCATCGGCGACACCAACTTCTTCGACGGCCGAATCACCGAAGTGCTCGACTCCGAGTACTGCCGCATCTCCGTCCCCGACCTCCCCGACATGCTCTGCTTCAACGACAAAAAACTCGCCGGCGGCGAATTCGTCCACCTGAGCATCCGACCAGAAAAATTCCAGATTTCGCTCGCCCCCCCGCATTCCGGGGTGAAGGACAACGTCCTGCGCGGCATTGTCGAGGACGTGATCTACCAGGGCGACCACACCCGCTACTGGGTCAATGTCGGCGCCGACTGGCGCATTTCGATTTCCCGTCAACACACGCGTTTCATGCTGGACGAGAAGCCGATCAACTGGCACGACAAAGTCTACATCTCCTGGTTTGCCGACGACGGCTTCATGCTGGAACGCTACAGCGAAAAAGACGAAGAGCTCCTGCCGACGCCGCCGCAGGCGGTCGGCGACAGCGATGCGCCAACGGAAGACGACAGCGACGACCAGGAGCCGGCGGTGGAGAATCGGCCATGAACCGCAACCAGCGACGCCAATGGCGGGAATGTCTGCTCACCGCCCCCTCCTTCCTCTGGCTGACCCTCTTCTTCCTGCTGCCGACGCTGATCATCTTCGCGATCTCCTTCAAACCGTCCGACCCCCTGGGCGGGGTCGGCGCCGGCTGGACGGTGCGGACTTTGCTCAGCCTGCGCAACCCCAACTACCCGGAAATCATCTACCGGACCGCGCTGCTCAGCGTCACCACCACGGTCGTCTGCATCGCCCTCGCCATTCCGATCGCCTACTACATCGCCCGTTCCAAGCCCTGGAAGCGCGACCTCGTCCTGTTTCTGACCATCATCCCGTTCTGGACCAGCTTCCTGATCCGCATCTTCGCGTGGAAAGGCGTCCTGCACCCCGACGGCCTGCTCAAGCAGGCGCTCGTCTTCTGCAACCTGATCGCCCCGGACACGCTCCTCCTCTATCGGCCGGAGACCGTGCTTCTGGTCATGATCTACACCGAACTGCCGTTCGCCATCCTGCCTCTCTACGCCGCCGCCGAAAAATTCGACTTTGCGCTGATCGAGGCCGCCATGGACCTGGGCGCCGGCCGCCTGCGGGCTTTTTGCAGCGTCTTCATTCCGGGCATCAGTTCGGGTCTGCTGTCGGCCTGCCTGATGGTGTTGATCCCCAGCATCGGCAGCTATGTCGTGCCCGACGTCGTCGGCGGCATCGGCTCGGAGATGATCGGCAACGTCATTGCCCAGAAGACGTTTGTCGACCGCAACCTGCCGGCGGCCAGCGCGCTGGCCGCGCTGCTGACGTTGTCCATGCTCATTCCCCTGCTGTTTTTCCTCAAAGGCAACAAGCGCAAGAACGAAGAACCCAAGCCGGCTCGGGAAGTCGTCTGAACGGAAGCGTCAATTATCCCTTCAGTTTCAAGAAGGCACGCGTCATGATCAAAAAAAGCCGCCTGCCGGGTTTGCTGACCTGGCTGACCCTGCTGTTCTTCTATTTTCCGATCGTGCTGCTGGTGGTCAATTCCTTCAATCTCACCCGCACCGGCGGCAGCTGGGGCGGCTTCACGCTGCGCTGGTACCGCGACCTGTTCGCGGCCCGCGAGATCTGGAATGCCTTGCGCAACACCCTGATCGTGGCGTTTATCGCGACGGGGGCGTCGACCATCATCGGCACCACGGCCGCCATCGCCCTCCACCGCTACAAGGGCCGCCTGCAAAACGCCCACTACGGCCTCATCTACACGCCGCTGGTCGTGCCGGAAATCCTGCTCGGCATCAGCCTGCTGCTCTTTTTCGTGGCGCTAAAGATTGATCTCGGCCTGACCACGGTGGTGCTGGCGCACATCACCTTCTGCACCAGCTATGTGACCATGGCCGTGCTGTCGCGGCTGCAGGACTTCGACCTGACCATCCTGGAAGCCGCCCGCGACCTCGGCGCAAACTCCTGGACCACGACCCGGCACGTGCTCATACCCGTTCTCTCGCCGGGCATTCTCGCCGGCGCCCTCCTCGCCTTCACCCTTTCGATAGACGACTTCGTCATCTCCTTCTTTGTCGCCGGCCCCGGCTCCACCACCCTCCCCATCCATATTTACAGCATGATCCGGCGCGGCTCCATGCCGCTGATCAACGCCCTCTCCACCATCCTTCTGGCCATCACCTTCCTCGCCATCCTGGTCTACCAAATCATCAGCAAGAAAAAAACCGCCAAATAAATTTTGGCGGCTCCACCGCATATAACCGCCCGTCGCGGTCGCGTCCATGCAGTCGGACTTTGTTCTGGCGGAACCGCTTCCCGGCCAAGCTCTTGCCGGCCGCTCGGCCCGGCCCGGCTCTTCTTGCCGGCCACGCTGTTTTTTCGCTCCTGGGCGCGGGGGTTGGCGGCGCCAACGTATCAAGGCATGACCCGACACAGCGCCGGGAGCGCCTGGCCGACGTCGCCGGCGCCGATGACCGCCAGCACGCCGGCCTGGCCGCCGAGCATTTCCGGCACGACGGCCGCCGCGATGGCGGCCGGGTCATTGGCCAGGTACCCGGCGGCGGCTTCCGGCCGCATCTGCCGCACGATTTCCCGCGGATCAGCCAGTTCCAGGTCCTGCCGCCAGGCCGCAAACGGCGCCACCACCCAGGCCCGGTCCGCGGCGGACAGCAATTCGGCAAACGCCGCACCATACCGTTTGACGCGTTCAAAACGGTGCGGCTGAAAAAGTATCAGCAAACGGTGCCGCGGATATCCCTCCCGCAACGCCGCCATCGTCGCCCGCAGCTCCGCCGGATGATGCGCGTAGTCCTCCACGATGACCAACCGGCCATCCGCGCTGCGGTACCGCTCGCTCAAGCGCCGCGACACACCCGGGAAGCAACGCAGGGCCGCCAGCG
>JAKLHU010000275.1 GCA_022709995.1 Verrucomicrobiota bacterium
ATTGAGAATTGAGCGATAGAGGAGTCAACGCTTGGGCGCCTCAGGGCCTGAGGCGCCTACTTGGCGCGCCAGGCCACAAGGACCGCCATTATCAATGGGTGACCGATTACGCGCCGCGTAGGCGGTCAGTCCTTGATAACTGAGTGATAGAGGAGTCAACGCTTGGGCGCCTCAGTGCCTGAGGCGCCACCTTGGCGCGCCAGGCCAACGGGCACATATCACCACATATCAGCTGGCGGCGTAGCGGCGGATGACGCGGGCGACTTCGGCGCCGATGGCGGCTTTGCCGGCTTCGGAGGGATGGCAGCCGTCCTCGCAGAGCCAGGCAGTGCGCTGGGGGTAGACCAGCGTGTACAGGTCGTTGACCGGCACGCCCTGGGCCTGCATAAACGCGGCGGCCGCCTGGTTGTAGGCGCTGATGACGCTGTTCTTCTGGGTCGGGTGCGGTTCGACGACCGGCGTGGAGGTGGCGAAGATGACGTTCGGGCAGCGTTTGCGCAGCTCGCGCAGGACGATGGCCAGGTAGCGCAGATATTCCTCCAGGGGGGTGAACGGCCCGTCCTCGGCATAGACGTGCGTGGTGTCCCAGAGGCCGTTGTTCCAATGGATGACATTGGGAGTGCCGGCGACGCTGAACCAGGCCGGGAGCTGCTTGGCCGTGTATTTGGCGAACCGGCAGTTCTCCTCCGGCCCCCAGACCGTGAAGTCGTCTTCCAGCTGACGCGTGATCTCAGCCTGGCAATACAGGCGGATGGAATCGCCGATGAGCATGACTTTCGGTTTCATGAACGACATCTCCAGGAGGGAAAGGGTGGGTGGTGGCTTTGGGTCAATGGTCGAGGATATCGCGGATCTTCTGCGCCAGATCGTGCATGGAATACGGCTTGCGGAGGAAGCCGCGGGCGCCGGCGCTGAGCACGTCCTGGGTGTCCGCCTCGGAGACGAAACCGCTGGACAGCAGCACCTTGACATCCGGATCGATGTCCTTGATGATGAAGAAGGCCTCGCGGGCGTTCATTTCCGGCATGACCATGTCGAGCAGGACGAGGTCGATCTGCCCGGGGTTGCTGCGGTAGATGTCGACGGCTTCCCGGCCGTTGGCGGCAAGGAGGACGGTGTAGCCGAGGGTTTTGAGCATGTTGCTGATCACGTCCCAGATCATGTCTTCGTCGTCGACCAGGAGGATGGTTTCGTGATTGCGGCTGACGGCGGATTCTGGCTCCGCGGCCGGGCTGGGCGGCTGCTCCAAGATCATGGCCACGCCGTGCCGGGGGCCGTCCCGGTGCAGGAAGAGGTCGCCATGGTGGATTTTGGCGACGCCGAGCCAGTGCAGCATGTTCAGGTCGGGGGTGGGCTTCGGCGGCATGGATAGGGCTTCCGCGGCGGCGACATAGTCTTCCAGGGCCAGGCGTTCGGTGGTGATTCCGATGACGGAATAGGCGCCCGGGGTGCATTCGCTGCGCAGGACGGTGAAGTTGTTGCGGGTGAACGGCACGCTGCCGCCGGTGAGGCGGATGGCGGTTCCCGGCGGCAGCTGGGGCGCCAGCCAGAGGATGATGGCGATGGCCGCCTGTTGCATCTGGTAGGGATCGGCGTAGATGGTCAGGTCGCCTTTGACGGACACTTCCAGTGGGATCGGCGCCGGGGAGAGTTTCCGGCATTGGTCGGCAATGCCTTCCAGGACCGGTTGCAAGGGCAGACGTTCGCGGATGGAATCGATCATGTAATCTGGCATGATGGCTTCCGACCATTGCCGCAGCTGGGCGGTGATGAGGCCGGCGTTGCGGATGAAATCCCGGGTTGACTGATTGAGGTCGTTGGCCGCGTCGTCAATCAGGTCATGATAGGCCAGCAGCTGTCGGGTGCCATGGCGCATGACATAGGCATAGCCGAGCGACAGGGCGAGGAAATCCCTGGCCTGGCTGAGGTCGCCGCGGATGAGGTCAGTGAAGTTGGGTGGCATGGCAGGAGGGTGTGGTTGGGGACCGGTGGGTTCAGGGGGTGCGGGAGGTCAGGCTGGGAAGGGGCGTTTCGGCTGGGGCGCAGCCGTCGGGGGGAGGCGCCGGAGGGCGCGCGAGCAGGCCGTGAATCGTCTCGGCGATGCCGGCCGGGGTGAGGGAGAAGTGCTGTCGCAGGAAGGCGACCGGGCCGTTGGGAAGGACGGCCCGCGGCCAGCCGAGCTTGACGATGCGGGCGCTGGGGACGTCGGCCAGACAGTCGCGGGCGATCGAGCCGAAGCCTCCTTCCAGGCAATGGTCCTCGAGGGTGACGATCGTCATGCCGCCGTCGAGCTGGCGGCGCATCAGGTCGGCATCGAAGGGGATGGTGAAGCGGGCGTTCACGACCGTGATGGCGATGCCCCGTGTCTGTAGCAGTTCGGCGGCCTGCAGGGCGACGGCGGTTTCGCGGCCGACGGCCCAGAGGGCGACCGGGGCGTTGCCGGCTGCGAGTATTTCGGCTTTGCCCCATTCGAGGGGGCGGTGTCGGGCGGTCACCGGGGCGGCGTTTCCGGCCGGGTAGCGGATGACCACGGGGTGAGGGCGATTGGCGGCCATGCGGAGCATGTCGTGCAGGTCGTCCTGGTCGGCCGGCTGGAGCACGGCGAGGTTGGGGCAGGCCCGCCAGAAGGCGACGTCCTGGATGCCGTGGTGGGTCGGGCCGTCGGCGACGACGCCGGCCCGGTCCAGACAGAAAATGACCGGGAGTTTTTGCAGACAGACGTCGTGGAAGACGTAGTCCGCGGCCCGTTGGCTGAAGCTGGCGTAGACGGCCAGGACTGGCCGCTGGCCGGCGGCGGCCAGGCCGGCCGCAAAGGCGGCGGCGTGCGCCTCGGCGATGCCGACGTCGTAGAAGGCGTCGGGAAAGGCTTTGGCGAAGTCATGCAGGCCAGTGCCGTCCGGCATGCCGGCCGTGATGGCGACGATCCGGTGGTCTTCCTGGTGGAGCGTGTGCAGGGTTTGGCCCAGGGTGGCCGCGAAGGTCGCCGTCGTCGTCGGCTGCAGCAGGTCGCCGGTATTGGGTTCAAAAGGCGCGGTGCCGTGGAAGCAGGAGGGATTCTTTTCCGCGAAGCGGCAGCCTTTGCCTTTGACGGTCAGGACATGGACGAGGCGGGGGCCGTGCAGGTGGCGGACCCGGCGCAGGGTGTCGGTCAGCCGGGGCAGGTCATGGCCGTCGATCGGCCCGATGTAGCGCAGGCCGAGCTCCTCGAAAAAGGCGGCGGGCAGGAAGAGTTGTTTGGTGGCGCTTTCCAGGCGGCTGATCCAGGAGCGGATGCGCGGGCCGATCATCGGGATGCGCTGGACGGCGCCGGCGCAGAAGACTTTGAACCGGTTGTAGCTGTGTGCGGAGATGACCCGGCTGAGGCAACGGGAGAGCGCCCCGACATTGGGTGAGATCGACATTTTGTTGTCGTTGAGGATCAGGATGAAGTCGCGGGTGGTGACGGCGATGTTGTTGATGGCCTCGAGCGAGGAGCCGCAGCCGAGGGCGCCGTCGCCGAGGATGGCCACGACCTTGCCGCCGTTGCCGGCGCGGTCGCGGGCGGCGGCAAAGCCCAGGGCGGCGGAAACCGCGGTGCCGGAATGGCCGGTGCCGAAATGATCGAACGGGCTTTCCGCGCGGTTGGGAAAGCCCGTGCAGCCGTCGACCTGGCGCAGCTTCTGGAACGCGGCAAAGCGTCCGGTCAGAAGCTTGTGCACGTACGACTGGTGGCCGGTGTCGAAGATGATGACATCTTTGCGGACGTCGAAGACGCGGTGCAAGGCGACGGTCAGTTCGACGACGCCGAGGTTCGAGGCCAGGTGCCCGCCCTGCCTGGCGACCGTGGCGATGAGCTCCGCGCGGATGTCTTCGACCAAGGCCGGGAGCTGGTCGGCGGGAAGGGCGCGCAGGTCGTCCGGGGATGTGATGTCGGCGATGCTCATAGAGGTGATTCAAGACGGCTGGATTCGGGCTGGTGCTCATAAGTGCCTCTCACGGGCAACCACACTTGTGTCGCGTGCCGACTCTCTCGACTCGCTGCAGGACAGCACAT
>JAKLHU010000276.1 GCA_022709995.1 Verrucomicrobiota bacterium
GTGGTGTCGCCTCCGGCTGGTCGTGAAGGAAGAGTTCAAGTTGGCTCATGCACTCCAGAACCTTCTCGGCCGGAGGCGGAACGAAAGCCGCATGTGCAGGCCGGCTGCCGCCGATCCAGTTCTGGCTGCGCCGAAACTCCCCCGGGGTATGCTGGCTGCCCCTGCCCTTGCTCAAGAGCACGCCGTGGATCTCCCGGAACAGCCTCAGCGACAACGGCAGTTCATCTCTCAGTAAACGCAAGCCATGATTGAGGGCGGCAACATAGTTGCTGACTTCCTGCACGTCATCCACAGGCACGCCGGGTTCTTCATCCAACTCGAACAGCAGCAGGTCCGACAAAGACGACTGCGTCCCCTCAATCATGGACGAGAGCACCGCTTCCTTACGAACGTACATATAGAGGAACAGCGAGGTGTCCGGCAGTAGAGTCGAGGCGCTATCCAACCGTCCAAGCGCCAGCAGGGCCCGGTCAAACTTGCTGCGTAGCGCCGGGGTCCAGGCAATGGGCGGATGTGGCGGCAGCGGCGCCGGCACAAAGGCCTGCGCCCTTTCACCCACCGTTGATATGGTCACGTATCTGCCTTGGAGCTTTCGTTTCATTTTCCCGGCCTCAAGCCTAAAATAAGGCCTTGATTTATTTTATCTTAACGTGTTATCTTAAAATAAAGAGCAAGGGGATACAATCAAGCGGATAGCTCCTATCGGGGCCTGCGGCTTTTTATAAAATGAGTTAGTAACCGTATGGTGTCTATGGGACGACGCAACGGGCCGCGCGGGTCAATGGGACAGGGCGCACAGGCAACTCGGGGGCGCACTGGCCGCCCGCCCGCTTTGTTCACTCCAGCACGAAGGTTTTTTTGGTGGTGTTGCCGGAGGCGAGGCAGCGGGCGTTGACCGTCCATTTGCCGGGGAGGTCGTTGGGGGCGAAGGTCAGGGTGATTTTCAGGTTGCCTGCGATGGCGCCGTAGTAGCCGCTGAATTCGGCTTGGCGGCCTTCGGGGTCGACGATGTCGACGGCGATGGGGATGACGGCGTCGGGCGAGGCGTCTTTCTGGTTGCAGACCCAGACGAAGACGTGAGCCGGAGCGCCGCGGGATGGTTTTTCCGGCTTGACCAGGGCGGCGATTTTGTCGAGCTTGACGTCGGTGATCATGTGGAGCTTGCCTTCGCCGGGGGCGTAGTCCGGTTCCAGGATGATCGGCTCGCCTTTTTTGGCGCTGGCGATGAGTTTGTGTTTGACCAAGTCATAGGCGTAGCCGCTGCGCGGCATGGTCACGGTCGCCTTGGTCGGCAGGCCTTGCTCCATGACCAGCCGGTGCTGGCCGAGATAGTCGCCATAGGTCCGCTGGTCGTTGATGGTGAACAGGTAGTCGGTGCGGCCGTAGCGGCGCAGGCGCGGGATGATGTCCTGGCGGCTGCTGAAGACGGCGCGCTGGTAGAAGGGTTCGAGCTGGGCGGACAGGTCGGCGGCCAGTTGCTGCAGGGCGGCCTTGTCCTCGTGCGGGATGTTGGTCCGGCGATAGGCCGGCAGCAGGATGTCCGGCAGGATGGCCGGGCAGAGGAATTCGTCGGCGACGACGATGCCGCCGCGCTTCTGGAAGGCGGCGATGGCCTTGACGACGGATTCGGTGAGGACGTCGCAGTAGGGCAGGACGAGGATTTTGTAGTGTTTGAGGTCGTCTCGGCGGATGGTTTCGTCATAGACGATGGCGGGCTGGAGGCCGGCCCATTGCAGGACCAGGTGCATGTCGGCTTCCCAGGAACGGCTCCAGCCGTTGGTGCCGCGGCCGGCGAACATCTGGGCGGAGAAGCTCTCCAGGATGGCGATGTCGGCCTGGCGGTCGGGAATTTCCAGCAGCATGGGTCCGAGGGGCTGGATCACGTCATGGACGAGTTTTTTCAGCATGGGGGCGGTGTCGTGGTTGGTGCAGCGGTAGCCGCCGTGCTCGGAGGGGAACAGGGAGCCCCAGCCGTGGTACATGATGCCGCGCACCGGCCGTGCAATTTTGCTCCATAGCGCTTCGCTCAGGTGGGTCGGGCTGATGGAGATGAATTGGGCGTCGGGGAGGTCTTTTTCCCATTGGACGCGGTCCTCCTCTTTTTCGGGCAGGTTCGGGGCGGTGGCGGAGCGGTACCAGATGATCTGGGTCATTTTCATCACCTGCTGGCCGGGCTGGCCGGCGGCCATGGCGAACAATTCATCGGCCGCCTGGCCGATTTTGATCGGGTCGGGGTAGGAATACGTCCACTGGTTGATGACATCGACTTTGCCGCCGCTGCCCCAGAGGGACGGGGCTCGGACGGCCGGGTCGAAGAAAGTCCAGAAGGGCTTGGCCGTGTAGGGGTGCGTCTGGCCGGCGCCAGTCGCGGAATCGGGTTGCGCTTTCAGGCCGCGGTGCACCTGGGTGTGGAGGGGATTCCAGCCGTCGCCGTCTTTCCAGAACCAGGTGTAGAATTTCAGGATCGGGTCGTCGTCGGCAATGACTCGGCTGAGGGGGAAATTGGGCAGGTTGCTGTAGTTGACGCCGTTTTTGCTGGCGACGGCGGCGGGGATTTTGTCGCCGATGGCTTCTTCGGCGGCCTTGACTTCGAACGGGGTGAACGACACCTGGGTGGAGTCGCGGACTTCCGTCTGGATCAGGGCCGAGGTGAAATTGGGGAAATGCCCGTAGGTCTGGCGGATGGTGGCGCCGGTGTCATAGGCGAATTTCTGGATATCGGGATGGGCGACGGCGGCGTTTTCGACGGCCAGGGGGTTGCCGCCGCGGTCGAGTCGGCGGAAGTCGGGGAATTGGTCCAGCTGTTTGGCGAACCAGCGGCCGGGCGACGCGGAGATGATCAGTTCGACGCCGGCCCGCATCATGTCGTTGATCAGGCGTTTTTCGCCGATGACGCTGGCATTGTTGCCGAGGTCGATCGGTTGCTTGGCGTCCCAGATGTCCTTTTGCAGGTTGAAGTAGCGCAGGCTGTGGGTGAAGCCGATGTCGGTGAGGCGTTCGAGGTCGCCATGTCCCCACATGATGACCGGCATGGCGGGCGACGGTCGGGCGACGATGTCGAACGGCACCTCGGTTTCCAGGCTGCGGGGCTGGCCTTTCCAGAGGCCGGTCAAGGCGACTTTGGCGGTATAGGCGCCCGGCCGCAGGGTGGTGTCGATCAGCAGAGGCAGCGGGGCTTTGGTGTTGGGCTGGACGGCGAAGAGAGCGATGTTCTGGCTGGTGTTGGCGATGGTGACGGCGCCCTTGATTTGGGTGACGGGCTGGGAGGTGCCGTTGTTGATGTCGAGGCGGATGGCCGGGTTGGGTTCCAGGCGGTAGAACACGGTGCGTTCCGGGGAGAAGCCGAGGGTCACCGCGCCGGTCTGGAAGGCGACGACGCCCCGGGAGATGCGTACCTCGTCCAAGAGGCCGGGGAAGGCGTTGAAGTTGCTGCCGAAGCGGTCGCCGATGGCGAGGCCGTTGCTGCCGTTGGCGATGGCTTTACGGCCGGGGAAGGTTTTATCCAGGAGCAGTTCGCCGTCGCGGAAAAAGGCGACCTTGCCGTTGGCGTCATAGGTGAAGGCGAGGTGATACCAGGTGTCGGCGGCGAAGGGCAGATACGCGGTTGACGCCCAGACGGAGTCCTGGCCGAAGCCGAGGGTGACGGTGAGCTGGTAATGGTCGGGCTGGCGCGGGTTTTGCAGAAGGTAGAAGCCATAGTCCCAATTGGCGTCTTTCCGGTCGCTGGCATAGTGGAAGTACTTCTTGTCGACCAGGAAGATTTGATTTTGCTTGAAGAAGTCGGGGGATGGCTTGGCCCAGAGTTCGACGGTGAACGGCCCGTCGGGCGACAGGCAGTCGGCATCGGCGGCGACGGCGGCGCTGGTTTGCATCTGGTTGCCGTCATGGTGCCGGCAAAGCAGGCCGCCGCCGAATTTGCCGTCGGGGGTGGCGGTGGCGGAGCCTTTGATGGTCAAGTGGCGGCCATTGCCGGAGCTGTCCTGCAATTCCTGCCCCTGGTTGAAATGC
>JAKLHU010000277.1 GCA_022709995.1 Verrucomicrobiota bacterium
AAGAATAGGGGACTACGGCAACGCCGACGCGGAGGGCCCCGGCAGCGATTGTCCCGTTCCTCCCATCGCTTTCGCTTATCCCATGTATGTAAAACAGGTCAACAACTCGGTTTACGTTTCGGATGTCGGCAACCGGCGCATTTTGTTCGCGATGCGGCAGCTGGGCTTCACCAAGAGCCACTCGTATTCGAAGTGCGCCAAAGTCGTCGGCGATGTCATTGGCAATTATCATCCGCATGGCGACATGGCGGTGTACGACACTTTGGTTCGCATGGCCCAGGACTTTTCGATGCGCTGTCCGCTGATTGACGGCCAGGGCAACTTTGGTTCGATTGACGGCGATCCGCCGGCGGCCTACCGGTACACGGAATGCCGGATGGAGCGCCTGGCCGAGGAGATGCTGGCCGACCTGGACAAGGACACGGTCGACATGCGGCCGACCTTTGACGAGAAGATGCAGGAGCCGAGCGTGCTGCCGGCGCGCTTCCCGAACCTGCTGGTGAACGGCACCACCGGCATTGGCGTCGGCATGGCGACGAGCATCCCGCCGCACAACCTCGGCGAGACGATTGACGCGACCGTGGCCGTGATCGACAACCCGCTCATTTCCATCCGCGAGCTGATGCGTCATCTTCCCGGGCCGGACTTTCCGACCGGCGGCAGCATCCAGGGCATTCGTTCGATCATCGCGCTCTACGAGACGGGCCGCGGGTCGGTGCGGCTGCGTGGCAAAGCCACGATTGAGGAGAAGAATGGCCGGGAGCAGATCATCGTGACGGAGATTCCGTTTGCCGTCAACAAGGAAGTCCTGGTCCAGAAGATCGCGGAGCTGGTCAACGAGAAGCGGATCGTCGGCATCTCCGGCATTGAGGATTTGTCGAGCGACCGGGTGGGCATTCGGATCGTGATTGACATTCGGCGCGGCGCCATCGCCTCGGTCGTTCTCAACCAGCTGTATTCGATGACGCCTCTGGAGACGTCGATGGGGGCCCAGTTCCTGGTGGTTGACCGCAACCGGCCGCGGACCTTGAACCTGAAGCAGATCCTGGAAGCGTACATTGATCACCGCGAGGTAGTCGTCACCCGGCGGACGCGGTATGAGCTGCACAAGGCCGAAGAGCGCGACCATATCGTCCAGGGATTGATGATTGCGCAGGCGAACATCGACGAAGTCGTGCGCATCATCCGGCAGTCGCCGAACCGCGACGAGGCCTGCCGGCTCCTGATGGAGCGGTTTGCCTTGAGCGACCGCCAGGCCCGGGCCATCATGGAGATGCGCCTGTACCAGTTGACGAACCTGGCGGTGGACGAGCTGCGGGCCGAGCATGAGGAGCTGTCCCGGCGCATCGCGCATCTGCGCGAATTGCTGGCGAACCGGAGCATGATCATGGACGTGGTCAAAAACGAACTTCTGGAGGTCAAGGCCAAGTATGCCGACCCGCGCCGCACCCTGATTGTGCCGCAGGAAAGCGAGTTGGTGATGGAAGACCTGATCGCCCGGGGGATTTGCGTGGTGCCGATTTCGGCGTCGGGCTATATCAAGCGGGTTCCGGCCGAAAACTACGAAGCGCAGAACCGGGGCGGCAAAGGCGTCCGCGGCATGAAGACGAAAGACGAGGATTACGTTGAAATGCTGCTGACCTGCTGCACGCATGACATCATTCTGTTTTTCACCAACAAGGGCCTGATGCATTGGCTGAAGGCGTATGAGATTCCGGAAGGCGGGCGCGACAGCCAGGGCAAGGCCCTCGTCAATCTCCTGCAGCTGCAGCCGGACGAGCGGGTGCGGGCGATGATCCCCGTCACCGACGTCGACGTGGAAGGGCTCTACATCGTCATGGCGACAAGGAACGGGACGGTGAAGAAGACGGCATTGCGGGCGTTCAAGAGCATGCGCCGGAAGGGCATCATCGCCATCACCCTGGAGGAGGGCGACGACCTCATCGAGGCCAAGCTGACGGATGGCCAGCAGGAGATTCTGCTGTCGTCGGCGCATGGCATGGCGTGTCGGTTCCGGGAGACGGATTTGCGGCTGACGGGGCGGGGCGCCATCGGCGTGCGGGGCATGGCCTTGAAAGGGTCGGCGACGGCGCCGGCCTCGGAAATCGTCGCCATGAGCGTCGTCGATCCGGATGACGAACTGCTGGTGATCACCGCCAACGGCATGGGCAAGCGGACGCCGATCGGAGCGGCGCCCCGGACCGCCGAGACTGCCGAAAACGCGGACGCGGCTGAGGCGGCCGGGCTTCCCGACGACGCGGCTGAGGCGGCCGGGCTTCCCGACGACGCCGCTGAGGCGGCCGTGCTTCCCGACGACGCCGGGGCGGAGGCCGGCGTCGAAGCCGGGGCGGAGGACAATGGCGTTGAGGAGACGGCCGACGGCGAGGAAGTCATCGAGCAATGCTCACGGCGTTATCGTCTGACCCGCCGCGGCGCCAAAGGCGTGGTCAGCATCAAGTTGCGTTCCAGCGACCGGGTGGTGGCGGCTCTGCAAGTCACCCCCAATTCCGAACAGGAACTGCTCATCACCTCCATTCAAGGCCAGATGGTCCGTTTGCGGGTCGCCGACGTGCGTCGGACGGGGCGGGCCGCCTTTGGGGTGATCATCATGCGGCTCAACGAAGGCGACCAGGTCGCGTCGGCGACGCTGGTGGACGAGCTCAGCGAAGAGGAAATCGCCGCCAACCAGGCCAAGAAGACGGAGCAGGAGGAACTGGCCGCCCGCGAAGCCGAATTCGACTCGCGCCAGAATGCGCTGCGGGAAGCGGCCGAAACCGACCCGGATGGCGAAGGCGAAGACGAAGACGTCAAGGACGCCGCCTCGCCCTTGGACCGGGACCAGGCCGGCCGCGGGGATGATGCTCCCCGAGGTTGAGTCTCGGCCCAGGCGCCGCCGGTGGCGGCGGCAATGACGACCATGAGCTGAATCACGACGAGGTCCGCGGCGTCCCCCGCGGACCTCGTCATTTTGGGGGGAGCGGACGGTTGGGCCGTTGCCGACTCTGGACGGCGGCGGCCATGGCCGGAAAGGAGCGGGCGGGCGGACTCTGCCGGCGCCCGGGATGGCCATTTTTTTCGCTGCTTGGCGCCGCCTCCGGCCCGCCCCGCAAAAAAACGGACAATTTTTGGTTTCCGCGGGTGCAAGCCGGCAAAAATGGCGTATAGTTACTTGTGTTTAAAATTCAAAGGAAACCAAGGACAATGGAAGAATACATTTGGGAAATTTCGCAGAACAATGAAGCACGGGTTGCAAAATTAATAGAAGAGGCCTCGGTCACCCGGCCGGTGGCTTTGGTTTTGGACACTCGTGGCATTGGTCCGGACAAGGTCCGGGATTTTTTGAATCCGTCCCTTGACAACATCATTGACCCGTACCGGCTGCCGGGGACGCGGGCGGCCTCCGAGCGTTTATGGAAGGCCATCCACGAACACCAGCGGATTTTGGTGCATGGCGATTATGACACGGACGGGATAACCGCATCCGCCCTGGTGGCGTGGGTGTTGCGGCGCAATGGGGCCCAGGTGGAATGCTATCTGCCGCACCGCATCGACGATGGCTATGGCCTGACCGCCGAGTCCATTTCGCGCACCAATCCGGAGCGTTGCGATCTTCTGCTGACGGTTGACTGCGGCATCACCAGCTATGAAGCCGTGGCGATGGCTTTGAGCCGCAATCTTGACTTGATCATCACCGACCACCACACGCCCGGCAGCGAGACGCTGTCGGCCGTCGCCGTCGTCGACCCGAAACTGCCGGGGGCGCCGACGGAAATCCAGGAGCTGGCCGGCGTCGGCGTGGCCTTCAAAGTCTGCCAGGCGTTCCTCAAGTATGGCCATGAAATGGGCTTCGGCGGCGAAGAAACGGACTTGAACCAGGTTTTGGACTTGGTCGCCCTCGGGACGGTGGCGGATATCGTGCCTCTGCTCCATGAAAACCGTATTCTGGTCAAACACGGCCTCGAGGTCCTGGCTCGCCAGCACCGCCCCGGCATCCATGTGTTGT
>JAKLHU010000278.1 GCA_022709995.1 Verrucomicrobiota bacterium
GCGGTCGGGCGGAACTCGATGCGCAAGCTCAGTCCTCGCCGTGGCGGCGCACCAGCACCACGACCACGATCGCGAGCACCGCTGCGGCGATCGCCACTGCCAGCGGCAGCCGCGACGACGGCTCCGGGCCGATCAACGGCGCCGGCGGCGGGCCCGACACCGGGTTGGGAGCCGCGGCCACCGTCGACTTCGCTTGTGCGGCAACCTCTTTGGCGCCCGCAGTGAGATCACCGTTGGTCTGCACCAGGCTGGGCGCGGGCGGCGGTGCGGGCGCCGTAGACGATTTCCGGGGCGACGACGACGCGGACCGGCCGTCCGTCCGGCAACGTGACCTGGCTGGTGACGAGGTCGTAGACCTTCTCGACCATGGCCCAGGTTTTGGCGACATTGTCTTCATAGGCGCCGCGGCGGCCATCCGAAACCGGCGTGATGGCGATGGTGGGAATCGGGCCGAGAACAGCTTGGTTGGCGTCCTGGAAAGAGCGGACGGGGTTGGCCAGTCGGGCGAAATCCGGCCTGGCAGCACAGCAGCATGACATGATAGAACCTCCTGAAAAGAACGAAAGACACCTTCGCCCGCCGCGCGGGCACCCGTGCAGAACATAGCGTAGGAAACAATAACTCCGGATTGCTTTTGTGCAATAAGGTCAGGGCGAAAAAATACGAGTTGCAGGGTTGCGTCGCGGCATTATGTTAATGCATTTTTTGCCGATGTCTTGGAGGACGGCCGGCGGCCCCTGGCTGCTGGTTCCGGGGCGGCGGCGCCGGATGGGGCCGGGGCCGTGCAACAAACAGCAGGACAACTGCCAGCCGGCAGCGGGGATAACGCCATGAGCCAGACCGGGTTGGTTTTCGACATTGAAAAATTCGCCATTCACGACGGCCCCGGCATCAGGACGACCGTGTTTCTGAAGGGCTGTCCCTTGCACTGCCAGTGGTGCCACAACCCGGAATCGCAGCGGCCGCAGCGGGAGATATTCTTTACGCCGGAGAAGTGCATCGGCTGCGGCTGGTGCTTGCAGGCCTGCCCGGAACATTGCCATGTCCGGCGTGAAGGCCGGCATGATTTTGAGCGGGCGGCCTGCCGCCGCTGCGGCCGCTGCACCGAAAGGTGCTATGCCGAGGCGTTGGAACCGGCCGGCCGGGAGATGACGACGGACGCTGTCCTGGCGGAAGTCATGAAGGACAAGATGTTTTACGATAACTCCAACGGCGGCATGACGGTATCCGGCGGCGAGCCGCTCGCTCAGTTCGCCTTCACCCGCGAGCTGCTCCAGAAAGCCCGGGCGAGCGGACTGCATATCTGCCTGGAAACATGCGGGTTCGCGCCCTGGGAGCACGTGCGCGAGCTCGTTCCTCTGGTCGACCTGTTCCTGTATGATGTCAAGGCCACTGATCCGGAACGGCACCGCGAGTTTACCGGCCAGGACAATCGCCTGATTCGCGACAACCTGCGTCGCCTTGACGCCGCCGGCGCCGCGATCATCCTGCGCTGCCCGCTGGTGCCGGGCGTCAATGACGATGCCGGACATCTTGACGGCATCGCCGAGCTGGCCAACTCGCTGCCCCGGGTGCGGGAAATACACCTCGAGCCGTACCATCCGCTCGGCGTCGGCAAATGCGCCCGGCTGGGCCGGGAGCCGAGTCTGCCGCGTCAGGAGTTCACTCCGGACGACCTGGTCGAGGCCTGGCTGGACCGTGTCCGCCGCCGGACGGCCGTGCCGGTCCGGAAGAATTGACCAGGTCGGCCGCCACCGCCGGTTCCCGTCCCGTCGTCGGCCGGTTCCCGTCCCGTCGTCGGCGTTTTCACTCAACGAGTTACGGCCGCGTGTTCTTGAAAGTCGCGGAGGGGCATGCGACCCGGCGAAACCGTTGGAACACAGCCCCGGGGGGCTTGGCCGGAAAGACACTTCGCCAAAGGGTGTGTGTTTATCGGAACCCCCCCCCGGTTCGGCGGCGGGAGCATCCCATGCGGTCTGGGCGATCAAGAAAGCCAAGGGGTTCTGTCCCACGGCACCCAGTCGCGTGCGGTCCATCTGTTCGAGCATATGCGGCAACGGCGGACAGTTGCACTGTCCGCCGCCAGTCGCACGGCGAGTAGCGCTGGTGGCATGAAGTCGACATTTTATCGGCACAACTCCCGCGGGCGCGAGCACTTGGTGGGGATAATCAACGCCTCCGGCAGCCTGACCGATTCCATATCCCTCGTGCACGACTACAATTTTTGCGCACAACCGGGAAGAGCCACACGATCGCCAGGATGCTACTGGACATGAATAATCCTTCGCCTCCGCGCTAGCGGTTTATTGCAGTTCTTGAAGGTGGCGGGACCGTCTCGGTCTTGAATCGTAAGACGTCTTGCTTCAGCTGGTTACCAGTTGTCATTGTAATTATTGTTGTCGGTCGACGACAAGCAGACGAAGCGCCAAAAACTGGAATACGGAGCTCTGGAATCGCGAGTTGAATTCGGCACCTTTAGGCGCGGGACTACTTCGACATGGAAATCCATAAACAGAAAGGTGGCCTTTCCCGGGCCATGACTGATAAAGGCCGCCTGGTCCAATTCGGCGATGTAATCATGGGGATATACGACTCGGTCGGTGCTTCCCCAATTGACGTAGCAGGAATTGTATTTGCCTTCGCCGATATAGGCTGAACGGGATGGTCTTTGCACGGCCGTCAGTTTCGTATTGCGAAAGCTCAAGTCCCCTAGGAGGCTATTAATGCCAAGGCCATAAGCGATGGCGTTGGTGCCGGCCGCGGCGGTTTCCGTGATATAATTGTTGCCGCTTCGAGACGGGCAGGCAAAAGGACTGGTACTCCAGACGTTGTTGTACGTGCGATACCACCCCCCCAGAGGAGCATTCATATTATGACTCAGATAAGGAGCGACCATGCCGTTGGCCTCGTTGCCATAAAACCAGCCTTGGCAACCGCTTTGCCAAGAGCCCGACTCCGTGTTCCAATAAGGCACCAGGTTGTCTTCGCAATCATTGGCATACATCAGAAAGCCTTTGCCCATTTGACTGAAATTGCTGATGCATTGAGTCTGAAAAGCCCGTTGCCGAGCTTTGCTTAATGCCGGCAACAGCATCGCCGCCAAAATGGCAATGATGGCGATGACCACCAAAAGCTCAATCAGAGTAAATAGCGATCTGATGTTCACGGCTGTTCTCCTTCTAGTTCCAAGTTGAAGAAAAGAAGCAAATGAAAAAGGCGATGGGAAATCCCGTTCATGGATCCAGATGCATGGGTGCGAAGCGGTCCACGTTATGGAAGGAGCCGAAGCTTGGTTGCCAGCAGCTCTGTTCCCATTGCCATGATTCCTGGTCTGTGGCGCGGTAATAATGATTGCGGGCAAAATTAACCCGCATCGTTCTGTTCGGCAATGGCTGCGCAAACGTCAGTTCCGCCAAGGGGATGGCGACCTCCAACTGCCAGCCGTGCCGATCTCGCCGCGTCGCCCAGCGGACCTGGGAATTCCAAGTCATGGCCTCCTGCAAGGCAACCGGCTGGCCAGAATCATCGGGCCAATGCGAATCGAAAATTTTCTGTTCAGGGGCAAAGATGAACTGGTAGCGTTCCGCGGTGGCGCCGGCCAGAAAAATCTCCATGCTTTCATAATTCCAGAGCAAGCCGTCCCGTTGGCCGACGTCGTCTGGCGCCCAGCGGGTCAGGGCGTGTTCCGGGGGAATCGCCGCGCTGGCGGCCAGATATAAACAGTCCGAGTCATGCGCCAGAAAAATCTCGGTTTTGGCGATGGATTTCTGATCGACCCGATAACTGTCTTCGAATGACGTGATCACGGCTGCCTGCTGCCATTCATCCGGAGTCGGATTGCCATCAATCCGCGGCGCTTGCTTCAAGGCGGGAATGCGTATTTCAGCCGGGGCGTTGTCTGGATTGATTCCCCTGAACAAGCGACTGTTGGTTTCAAAAGGCAAGAATCCCAGCAGGGTTTTTTGCGCCC
>JAKLHU010000279.1 GCA_022709995.1 Verrucomicrobiota bacterium
AGCGGCAGCCCGTCACGTTCATGATCCTCCTGCGAAAGATAGGTCAGGATGACATTCACCATTTTGCATTTTTCAAGTGGCTTGCCCGCCGGTTCGCTGATTGCCACGCAGGTATACTTCATCTGCCCGGAAGACATCGTGGGCACAATATCAGGGTCAGAGAAAAAGGTGTCGTGGACAATCTCGACAAGAACCTTGGCTTCCCAGGGAGAAATGCCTGCACCAGTTACAGCATGACTGATAAGCTGCTGTTCAAGCGTTTTGATTTTTAGGCGTTGCTGCTGGTCGGATGCATAATCGGCATTACATTTAATCATGTGACGTTCTCCTAGGTTGTGGTTTGTAGTTTTGGTAGACAACAAAACATAACCGAGAACGTCACTTTTGTTCGTTAACGCACCCAAATTTTGCTTGAAAGGGTGGAAAATATAGTAGATGGCATATGCCCTAATCGTAAATGCCTCTCCGACAGCTATTTTTTTTGAAATCATCCCAACCGTCAAACAAGGTGACCCGATTGTTTTGCGGCGCGCACGTTCGCCTCCGACGTGCAGTGTCAACTCATCCGAAAGGGAAAATCGAGTTTTACGGTGGTTCCAACCCAAGGATTATGGAATGAATGTCAAAGACGTTATCGTCCAATGCCGTCTCACTCCAGTGGCGCTGGCCCTTCTGGCCGCACTCCTGTTCGGTTTGAATGCACCCCTGTCCAAGCTCCTGCTTCCCGATCTTACCCCCATGTTCATGGTTGCTTTCCTTTACCTCGGCGCCGGGGCAGGGATGTTTGTCGTAAGCTGTGTTACCCGGGAAAGGCGGACCGAGGCGCCGCTCTCCCGAAACGAACTGCCCTGGTCTGTTGCAATGGTCGTTCTTGATGTCATCGCCCCTTTTCTTCTGATGTGGGGACTGAAAATGACTTCGGCGGCCAATGCCTCTCTGCTGTTCAATTTCGAAATGGTAACGACCTCGGTGATTGCCCTGGTGTGCTTCAACGAAGCCGTCGGAAGGCGGATGTGGTTCTCCATCGGAATCATCACGCTGGCCAGTGTCCTGCTGAGCATCGACTTCACGGACATCTCCGCCTGGCGGTTCTCACGTGGTTCGCTGCTTGTCATCGCCGCTTGCGGTTGCTGGGGAATGGAGAATAACTGCACCAGGAACATCTCGGCCAAGTCCCCGGCGGCAATCGTCGTCGTCAAAGGCTTCGGCTCGGGTCTGACCGCGCTTGCGATCGCGTCTCTGACGGGGAATCCATTTCCGAGCTCGTGCATCGCTATCGTCGAGACCCTGCTCCTCGGCTTCGTGGCCTACGGCCTCAGCATTTTCCTCTACATCAAGGCGCAGCGTTTCCTCGGCGCGGCCCGGACTAGCGCCTATTATGCGGCGGCTCCATTCATGGGCGTACTTCTGTCCATGCTGATATGGCGTGAACTGCCTTCGTGGAATTTTGCGATTGCAGTCTTCTTCATGCTGTGGGGGACGTGGCTTGCTTTCATCGAGAACCATGTTCACTGCCATAGCCATGAAGCCTTGAAACATGACCACGCACACCGGCACGACGACCAGCATCACAACCACGTCCACACGCCTTCGGCGCCTGGTTGGCATTCGCATGAACACACGCATGCGAAATGCGTTCATGAGCATCCGCATACTCCGGACCTGCAACATCGGCATCAGCACGGGTAGCATGTCATAGGCGCCGTCACCGTCGCCGCGGCTATCCCTAACTCATAGACCGACATACGTTTTTCAACCCGCCTTATACCCTGATATTGGCGAGTGGCGCGCCAAAGCGACAGGGCAAAAAAGTCATGCTCGGAATGCCAAACCCGACTGCCGTGATTGTTGGCTCGTTTAAACAGTGGTGCCGGTTCCGTCAGGTGACCGATTAAGCATCATTGGCAATATATCGACGAAGTGCGTATTCCCAACACTTGGCTCAGAAGTCGGATTCCGGAACATGCCGGCCGGCGCGCTGGTCAAAGGGGCAACACACTACGCCGTCCTGCCCCGCACGACCTCTCCCGCTGGCAAAGGCAGAGCCATGCATATAATCCATTATAAAGTAGATGGCCTCGACTGCGCCGAAGAAGTCGCGATCCTGCGTCGCGACATCGGCGGTCTGGCCGGGGTGCTGAATTTGGAATTTGATGTCGTCAACGCGCGCATGAGCGTCGAATACGACCCGGAAGCCATGGATCCAGCCAATATTGTCCTGGCCGTGGCGCGAACCGGCATGCAGGCCTCGGCTTGGGAACAACGCCTGACCGCCGGCCCGAGACCATTCTGGGAAAGGCATGGCTGACTGGTGCTGACCGCCGGCAGCGGCGCCCTGCTTCTGGCCGGTTTCACGGTGCATTGGATCAAGCATGACCATCTTCTCCATGCCTTGACCGGCGGGGGCCAGGACGGCCATGTCTTCCCGTTGGCCGTCTGGGTACTGTATCTGGCTGCCGCCGCGGTCGGCGCCTGGCACGTCGCGCCGAAGGCCTGGCAGGCCCTGACCAGGCTGCGTCCGGACATGAACCTGCTTATGGTCGCCGCCGTCATCGGCGCCATCGCCATCGGCGAATGGTTTGAAGCCGCCACGGTCTCTTTTCTGTTCGCGGTCTCCCTGCTGCTGGAACACTGGAGCGTCGAACGGGCTCGCCGGGCCATCGGCGCCCTGGTGAATTTGTCCCCCTCGACAGCGCGCCATGCCACCACCGGCCAGGAAATGCCGGTAGATGCGATTTTGCTCGGCACTCGGATCCTGGTCCGGCCCGGTGAACGCATTCCCCTGGATGGCAACGTCAGTCAAGGTGAATCAACGGTCAACCAAGCCCCGGTCACCGGGGAATCCATGCCCGTGGCCAAACGCCCGGGCGACGCCGTCTTTGCCGGCACGATCAACGACGACGGCGTCCTGGAGATCGTGACGACCAAAGCCGCGGCCGACACGACTCTGGCCCGGATCATCCGAATGGTCGAAAGCGCCCAGACCCGTCGCGCCCAGACCCAGCAATGGGTGGACCAGTTCGCGCAGGTGTACACTCCCGCCATGATGTTCCTCGCCCTGGCCGTGGCCATTCTGCCGCCACTCCTCGCGGGAGCGTCCTGGCCGGAGTGGATTTACCGCGGACTCGTCGTTCTGGTGATTGCCTGCCCATGCGCTCTGGTGATCGCCACCCCCGTCGGCATCGTTTCGGCCCTGACCGCGGCTGCCCGCCACGGCGTGCTCATCAAGGGCGGCGCCTACCTGGAAGCCGCGGGAAAGCTCCGGGCCATGGCTCTGGACAAGACCGGCACCCTGACCGAGGGGCGGCCGGAAGTGCTGCGCATCATCCCTTGGCAGGGACACACGGAAAATGAACTTCTGGAGCGCGCCGCCAGCCTGGAGGCGCAGAGCGAACACCCGCTGGCGCGCGCCGTGCTCCGCAAAGCCCGCGCCGCCGGTCTAACCCCGCCTCCGGCCGAAAATACCCGCGTCCTGAACGGCAAAGGCGTGGAGGGCTTCTGGCAGGGACGGCTGTTCTGGCTGGGAAGCCACCGTTTCATGCATGAAAAAGGTCAGGAAAGCGAGGCTGTCCATGCCCAGGCCATGGAACTGGAAAACGCCGGCCATACGGTTGTTGCCATCGGCAATGGCAACCACGTCTGCGGACTGCTCAGCATTGCCGACCGCCTCCGGCCCGGAGCACGGGCGTTCATTCAGGCCCTGCGCCAACTTGGCGTTACGCCCGTGGTCATGCTGACCGGCGACAACGAGGGCACGGCCAGGGCCATTGCCCAGGAAGCCGGCGTGGACGAATTCCACAGCGAGCTGTTGCCGGAAGACAAGGTCGCTGTCATCGGCCGCCTGGTGCGCGAGCATCGGCAGGTCGCCATGGTTGGCGACGGCGTCAACGACGCTCCGGCCATGGCGGCGGCCACCTTCGGCATCGCCATGGGCGCCATGGGGTCGGACGCCGCCCTGGAAACCG
>JAKLHU010000028.1 GCA_022709995.1 Verrucomicrobiota bacterium
CCAGCACAGTTCGGTCGGATTCAGGTGATCGATGTGGGGGTGGGTGAAGATCAGGCGTTGCAGAGCCGGCAGATTGATATTGAACTGCGTCGCCTGCCAGAAGGCGTCGGGGCCGAAGTCGATCATGGTGTCGTCGTCGAGCAGATAGCAGCTGCGGCGGCGGAGGTCTTTGCCGCCGCGCTGGCGGGCGGTGGCGCAGATGTTGCATTCACACCAGAGGGCGGGGACGGCTTCGGCCGCCGCCGTGCCAAGAATGGTCAGGCGCATGTGTGGAGGACCTTAAGGGTTGGAGGGTGAACCAGGGAGGGCGGGGCGGTCGAAATCAGTCCAGACGCACCAGCTTTTCGGCATTGGCGTGGTAGATTTTCGCCAGGATGGCGCTTGGCAGTCCGAGGCTGTTGAGGAAGTCCTGGTGTTGGGTGTCGAAGTAGTCGCGGGCATAGAGGACGCGGTCCTGGAATTCGTCGAGGAATTCCTTGGCGAAGACGGGGTCTCGGGTGAGGGCGCGGCAGCCGGAGCCGGCGGACCAGTCGCAGTAGAGATTCTGGTGGCGGCGCAGGAGTTCGGGGACTTTGCCGCCGGGCTGGACCGGGCCGGGGACGGGCGGGTAGCTTGCTTTGCGGTAGAGGTCGTCGCCCGAGATGTGAATCCAGAATCCCGGGGCATGGCCGAGGAAGTTGGTTTCCGGGCAGGCTTGGAGCATGCGTTCGAGTGTTGCGATGTCGCCGCCCCACCATTCCTGCCAGGCGCCGTCGCGGTCGCCGATTTCGTCCTGGAGGTGGAGTGTGACCGGCATGTTCAGTTTGCCGGCGCGGCGGAACAGGCGGAGGGCGTCGCGGTCGTCGTACATCATGCGGACCTTGACTTCGCCGCAGACGCGGGCGCCATAGATGTCATGGGCGGCGGCGAGCTGGTCGCCGGCATTGGGGAGGCGCGGGTCCGGGGCGTAGCCCAGGATGAAGCGTTGGGGGGCGCGTTCATGGTAGGCTATGCAGCGGGAAAAGGGTATCGGGCCGGTCTGGGAGCCCATGACCTGGGCCGGAATGGCTTTGGCGTAGCCTTTGCTGTACTCGTGGTAGGGGCATTCCCAGCTCAGCAGCCAGGTCTGGGCAATGTTGTTCGCGTCCATGTTGGCGAGAAATTTGTCCAGGTCGTGGCCATGCCAGTCGGGATGGTTGTGGGCGTCGATGATTTTCATGGTTGAGTGCCCTTGGGTTGCGGTGGTGGCGACGTCGCCGAGGCGGGGTTGCAGGTGCGGGTGGCCGGAAGGGGAAGCGGAGAGGCCGCCGGCGGCGGGCTTGGCGGTTTTCGCTTCCAGGGCGAGTTTTTGTCCTTGGCGGTATAACATATTCCATCGGGTTCGGATTAGCAAAGTCATGTCGGCCGTGTTATAATAGAAAAATTGCCGCCCAGGGCGTTGCGTCGCGGCCGGGCTTGGCGGTCCGTGGGGTTGCCTGCCTTGGGCTCATCGCCAAGGCCTCCGCCCCCAGAATGCCCGCGCATACCTTATAATGATAGTGTTCATGTGCACCATGCGGTGATGGATTTTTGCGGTCAGCGATAGTCAGCGGGTTTTCAGATTGCGTCCTTCGGGCGCGATGGTATGGCTCCGGCGCCCTCGGGTTCCCTCGCCCTGCGGGCTTCAGTCACCCGGGGTTATGTTTGTCAAGCCCTTCGGGCAGTCTATGTCATGTCATACAGAGAGTCATTTGCCATGCCCAGCTACGGCAAGTTTGCTGGTCTATTCAGCTATATAGATGTCGATGTACCGTAATATGTATCGTCTTCCATCACCACATGTTGCAGAATAGCAAGATATTAGTAGCTCTGAATCATTCCAACTCGGGCGGGACTCACGATGATGCGAACGATGTTTTTGGTTTTCATGTTTTCCGGCGTGGCTTTTTGGGCCCAGGGCAGTGTGAATTTGCTTCGTCACGGCGACTTCAACGAGGCTGGTTTCGGGGGCGAGGTCCGCTCCGAGTGGGCGCCGGGCATGTTCGCCTTGTCGCAGCATACGGAAGAGATGACCTGGAACCGTTGCCTGAAGGTTGAATTGTTGAAAATGGCGGTGTCCGGCGATGGCGTGCGGCGTTTGAATGGCAATGTGATGGTGGGCAAGGACGGATCCAAGCCCGGGTTTCCGGTCAAGCCCTCCACGCTGTACCAGTTCAGCTTTGATGTCCGCGGGACGGCGCCGGGGGCCGGCGTCGGGGCGTGCCTTTGGAGCGGCGAGAGCGCCAAAACGCACGATGGGCTGACGCAAGCCAAGACGAGCCTGGCCGGCTTCAAGGTCACGTCGGAATGGACGGTGTTGCGGGGCACGTTCCGGACCGGCCCGGACACGCGCCGGGCGGCATTGAATTTCAAGTTGTGGTCGGATTCGGCCCAGGTCAAGGATTTCCGCTGGCAGGATGGCCAGTACTTGCTCCTCGACAATGTCCAGGTGCAGGAGAAGGCTTCGCTCGGTTTGGCGGACGGCGCCGGCGCCGGGGAGTCGGCCGCCGGAGGCGAGGCGGCGGTGCTGGCCCTGCTGGCGCCGGCCACCGACGTCGACGGCTTCATCAATTACAAGACTGGGCAGCCGGCTGCCGTTGACAGCCGCTTCGGTCTTTGGTTGGAGGGCGACGTGCTTCACCTTGACATCTTTTGCCCGGCGCCGGAGCCGGTCCGGGCCGAAAATCGCGACGATGGCTCCAAGGTCTGGTCGGGCGATGTTGTCGAGGTGTTTTTTGGCCCGGTTGAAGGCGCCAAGGACCGTTTGCTGTCGCAGTTTGTGCTTGGCGCCGGTGGTGGTCGGTATCGCGGCAACGGCGCCCGGGAAGTCGCGGGATATGACAGCTGGCGGGCCGTGCCGGAAGTGACGGCGGCAGGCTGGCGGGCGGTTTTCGCCATTCCGTTGCGGGAGCTTGGCTTTGCCGGTGTCCCGGCCGCCGGTGAGACCATTGCCTTCAATGTGTGCCGTCAGCGTCAGGGCGAGTTGTCGTCCTGGGCGCCGGTGCGCAATGGTTTCCATGAAGTCAGCCAGTACGGCCTGCTGGTTTTTGGCAATGGTCAGGATTACGCGCGGCGGATTATCGCGACTATGGGGGAGAAGGTCGAGTCCCTCAGCCAGGAATGGGACGAGTTCGCCGCCGGGAATGCCCCGATCGGCGAGTTGGTTGTCATGGGGCGCAAGCTGCGGCGCCGGCGGCAGGAACTGCGTTTTGAGCAGGAGCCGTATGTGCTGGGGACGATGGCCGTGACCGGCGACTACAGTCTGCCGCTGGAGCCGTGGGTGGAAAATTTGGTTCTGGACGGTAAGAAGCCGATGGCGGTCAAGGCGGCCGTCAATGAGCGCCAGGCCCTGCCGCTGACGATAACGAATCGCACGCGCCAGGCTGGCGCCTATCGCGTGCTCCTGCATCCCGGGGAAAAAGCGACCATGTATGGTCTTGAGGCCCATGGCCTTGGCAATGGCTTTCCGCCGTCTCGGGTGACGTTGCGGGAAGCGGTGGCCATGAAGGACGACGACAGCGGCCAGGGGGGCGGGCGCTATGACGCCTTGGTCAAAATGAATCAGATCGGCACGGTCACGATTGCCGCCGGCGCCACCGGCGTGGTCTGGGTGGACTTCGATTGCCGCGGCGTGGCCCCCGGAGAGTATTCCGGCGCCATCCGGATCATCCCGTTGAGCGGCGACGGCGGTTTTCTCAAGGGGACGACGAAATACCGCGGCCAGGCCCGCGATTTTCCGGTCACACTGACGGTGTTGCCGATCGTCCTGCCGTTGCGGCCGGCCCGGCCGGCGTGGCTGATGGGCCGCGGGGACACCGAGGACTTGTTCGTGATGCAGGCGGAACTGGGCGGACGCCTGCTCATGATCAATCCATGGTCGCTGAAATTCTCCTTTAACGACGCGGGTGAACTGGTGCATGGCGATTTGCCGGAAGTGGCGGCATCGATCCGGACCCGCCTGGAATGGTACCGCCAACACGGCGTCGAGGGCGGGCGGCGTTTTATCGTCGGCTTCAGTGCCTATACCGTGTTTGCGGAACAGTATCTGCCCAAGGCGATCAAGGAAATGACTCCGGAGTGGCGTCTGGCTTGGAAAAACAACCTCCTGGCGCTGGATAAGTTGCTGCGGGACAACGGCGTCGGCCAGGACGACTACGCCATCGAGGTCTTTGACGAACCCAATGGCAAGAACATCGACCGCGATCTGGAAGTCAGTCGCATCGCGCGCGAGACTCTGCCCGGGGCGAAGTTGTCCATCACCTGGGCGGCCGCCAATTTCGGCCATACGCCGGAGAGCATCCGGCGTTTTTTGCCGTACATCAACGACCATTGTATCTGGGCCGGGCATCTGTCGAATCCGGCGTACCGCGAGCTGGCCCGGGAATTGCGCTCGACGCCGGGGCAGCATTATGGCATTTACAGTTGTTCGACTTCACTGCGGGAGGATTTGTACCGCTACTACCGCCTGCATGCCTGGCGGACTCTGGAATTCGGCGCCGAGACGGTCGGACTGTACATCTTCTGCGACGCGCCGCACGGCACGGCCGGGGCGACGAACTGGAAAGGGCCGGCCAGCGGCGGCATCACGTATCGGAGCGGCGACGAGTCGATTCCGACGATTCGGAGCGAGGCTTTTCGGCAGGGGATGACCGATCTGGCGTACCTCGAGGCCCTGCGTCAGCTGGCGGTCGGGGATTCGGCCGATGCCGTCGCCGCCCGCGCTTTTTTGGCGGCGGCGCCGGGCGAAGTCGTGGTGGAGAAACCGTACGATCCGACCCTGGCCGAGCAGATGCGGGAGCAGGCGGTGGCGTTCATTCTCAAACTGCAAGCGCCGAAATGACCGGCAGGGCGTTGGGCGCGAGCCATGGCTTTTGCGCAGACGGCGTGGGTGATGGCCTGTTTCGCTGTCGTTTGCACCAATGTCGCGGCGCCGCGGGACGTTAGCCGTGTTAGGTTTTACCGAAGAGGAAGCGGCCTTGGAAACAGCGGCGGTCGAGTCGATGCTGGCGTGGTATCGGGAGCATCAGCGGGTGCTTCCCTGGCGCAGTCTGCCGACGCCTTACCGGGTGCTGGTCAGTGAAGTCATGCTGCAGCAGACCCAGGTAGCGACCGTCATACCATACTTTGACCGTTTTCTTCGGGCCTGCCCCGATTTTGCGTCTCTGGCCGCGGCCGACACCGCGGCAGTCCTGAAGCTTTGGGAAGGGCTGGGCTATTATTCCAGGGCGCGCCGTCTGCAGGCCTGTGCACGGCAGGTGATGGAAAACGGCGGCGCGCTTTCCGCCAACCCGGCGGAATTGGCGCGCCTGCCCGGCATCGGCCCCTACACGGCGGCGGCGGTTGCCAGCATCGCCTTCGGCCGCCCGTATCCCGCCGTGGACGGCAATGTGCTGCGGGTGCAGGCGCGGCTCCTGGCCGATGACGCTGACGTGAGTTCAATGGCGGTGCGTCGTCGCGTCTACGAGCGGCTGCTTGCTGTCATCCGGCAGACGCCTGATCCGTCGGCGTTCAACCAGGCTCAGATGGAAATTGGAGCGATGGTCTGCCTGCCGCGTCAGCCGCTGTGCGGCGACTGCCCCTTGCGCGATTATTGCCGCGCCTTTGCTTCCGGCGAGCCGACGGCGTACCCGCGCCGGCCGGAACGCCGGGCGGTGCCGCATGTCCAGGTCGCCGTCGGCTTGATTTTTCATCACGGGCGGTTGTTGATTCTGCGCCGTTCGGAAAAGCAGATGCTGGGCGGGTTGTGGGAATTTCCGGGCGGCAAGCTTGAACCTGGAGAAACGCCGGCAGAGGCCGTGGAACGGGAAGTGCGCGAAGAAACCGGCCTGGCTGTCGAGGTCGGCGCACGGGTCGGTGTCATCCGGCATGCCTACAGTCACTTTCGCATCACCATGCATGCGTATCGCTGTGGGCTGCTGTCGCCCGAGACGCCAGCCGTCGTCACCGATCGGCCGCATGCCTGGGCTGACCAAGAAGAGCTGGCGGCATACGCCTTCCCCAAGGCCAATCACAAGATTTTCGCCTGCGCCGGCTTTGCGGACGGCTTTCAGGCCTGAATGAGCATGCCGTTCGAAAAACGCCTGGCTGAATAGGACGCAAGGGACGGCAAATAGGACGTATGGGACGTATGAGACGTATGGGAAGGCACATAGGACAATGGGACGAATATCCCATTGGATTATTGCAGCCGCAAAAAGTTCGATGGAGCTCTACACTAAAGAGCACTGGTCCCATACGTCCCATTTGTCCTCCCCAGGCCAGGGCGAAGGAATGTTTACGGTTTTTGCGGCAAAGCCCGCCGCCGCTCTTGTTTTTTGTATTTTTCCTTGTATTTTATCAAACTTCTCCGGCTTTGCGGCCGGCCGCGGCCCAGTCCGTCCAGGCCGCCATGGGGCGCGGGCGGGGCGCGCGTCCAGCAGTCGTTCTTTGCTGATATCTATAAGGTAGTTATATGTCATTGCGCAGTCTAATCATTGGCTTTCTGGGGGCGATTTTCATTGCGTCCGCCGGATATATCAACGACTGCGTTTTAGGTTTGGAGAGTTTCACGAATGGGCAGCTGCTGCCGATCATCGTCATCGGGCTGGTGGCCTTGGTCGTCCTTCTCGTCAATCCGGTTCTGGGGTGGTGGCGACCGCGGCACGCCTTCCGGTCGAGTGAATTGGCGGTGATTGTGTTGTTATGGAGCGCGTCCTGCAGCATTCCCGGTCGCGGCCTGTTGGAGCAGTTCACGCATACGATGGTGATGCCGTTTCACTGGGACCGGGTGACGCCGGGATGGCGGCAGAACGGCATTCTCGGCTATGCGCCGAAGGAAGCCCTGGTCGAGGTGACCGAGTCGAATTACGAGCAGACGGTCGGCGGTTATATCATGGGGGCGCCGAAAGGCGTGGTGGACGAACGGCCGTGGCGGGCGCGGCTGTGGTCCAAGATCACCCGGGTGCCGTGGAAAGCCTGGTGGCCGCCGCTGCGGGCATGGCTGCCGCTGGTGCTGCTCAGCGCCCTGGCCAGCGTCTGCCTGGCGTTGATCACCTACAAGCAATGGTCGGCCCATGAATTTCTCAGCTTCCCGATTGCCGAGTTCAACGCGAGCCTCATCGAGCAGTCGCCGGGCCACCTGCTGCCGGCGGTGTTCCGGAGCCGGCTGTTTTGGATCGGATTCGTCGCTCTGATTGTCATCCGGGTCAACAACGGCCTCTGTGTCTGGTATCCGGACTACTATATTCCCATCCGGCTGAATTGGAGCCTGATGCCGTTTGCCCAAGTCTGGCCGCAGCTGTTCCGGGTTCAATACGGGTCCAATCTGCTGGCGCTGTCGGTGTTTCCGCTGGTCGTCGCCTTCGCGTTTTTTCTAAGCACGGAGATATCGCTGACGCTGGGGTTGTCGCAGTTGTGCTGGGTTCTGGTGGCGTTGCCGATGGTGACCGTCGGCATGAATTTGTCGTCCGACTGGATTGGCGGCTGGCAGGGTTGGCAGCGGGCGGGGTCGTACATCGCCATGTTTTTCATGCTGGTGTACACGGGCCGGAATTATTACCGGCATCTGCTGGCGAAGGCGTTCCGGCCGCTGGCCGCGGACGAATCCGACCGCGCCAATGTCTGGGCGGCCCGGCTGCTGCTGGCGGCATTCGTGCTGATGACGTATTTGGTCTGGCGTCTGGGGCTGGAGCTGCCGTTTGCCGTGATCACGGTATTTTTGACTTTGTTGTCTTTCGTGGTGGTGTCCCGGATCAGCGCCGAGACCGGGCTGTTTTTCATCCAGCCCCGGTGGACGATTTTCGGGCTGTTGCTGGCCGGCCTAGGCAGTTATGCGTTTACACCGGCGGCGCAGGTGATCTGTGGTCTGGTCTGCATCATGCTGTGCATAGACCAATGTCAGGCGTTCATGCCGTTTTTGACGAATGGGCTGCGGTTGTGCGACCGGGCCGGGGTGAAGCCGGCCCGGGCCGGGGTGGTCAGCATGGCCATGTACACGGTTGCGGTTCTGATCGCCGTGGCGGTCATCCTGGTTGCCGTCTATGAATTCGGGGCGCCGACCAGCATGAACTGGCATTACCAGCGAATTCCCACCATGAGCTTCCGGTCGGCTTTGCCGGAAGTTTTGCAACTGAAGTCGATTGGCTGCCTGGAGGAGGTGGCGGCGCTGCCCTGGTGGCGTCGCTTGCCGCGGGTCATGCCCAAGGACATGTTCATGGGCGCCTTCGGCTTCGGCGTCATTGCCGTGTTGTTCTTCAGTTTTCTGCGTCTGCGGGTTCCCAAATGGCCATTGCACCCCGTCATGTTTTTGCTGTGGGCCACTTATCCCATGTCGGTGACCTGTCATTCCTTTTTCATCGGCTGGATGCTGAAGAAGGCGGCCGTGCGTTTCGGCGGCATCCGCATGGCGCGGGTGCTGCGGCCGTTGATGATCGGCATCATCGCCGGGGAGATCATCGCCGCGGTCATCTTCATGATAGTCGGGTTCCTGTATTACCTCAATACGGGTCAGAAGCCGTTGCCTTACAGGTGGTTTCCGCGATGATGCCGTTGTTGTCACCCCGTTCCGGACACGTCTCCCCGGCCTGGCGGCCATGGGTCTGGCAAGGCCTGTCGGTTGTTCTTCCCCCGGACTGGGAGATGTTGCAGTTCGCCCGTGACCCGGAAGTCGGCCGTTGCGTGTTCGGCGACCGCTACCAATACCGCTTTGAACTGGACTGGAAGTGCGTGCCGGCGCCTCCGGACCTGGAACGGATGGTCGGCGATTATCGCGCCAAGCTGGCGGCGGACGGTCTGCAGGACGTCCGGCCGCTCGCCCATTCCCCCTGGCAGGGGACGCGCGGGCGGGACGGCGAGCGCGACATCTGCCGTTACGGGATGTATTCCGCCGCGAACCGTCAGGTTCTGGAGGCGGTGTTTCTGTGGCCTCCGCGGGAGGAGTCGAAACCGTCGTTCGAAGGGCGGGTGCTGGATTCGCTGCGGGTTCTGCCGGTGTTGTCGGATGGCCGCCGGCGCTGGCAGGCGTTCGGTATGACCTGGCACGTCCCGGCGGCAGCCGTCTTCGCCGCCTGCGACGTGGCGCCGGCGCAGGCGGAGGCCGTTTTCGCCCTTCGCAACGACCGCGGCGAGGCGACGTTTTCGCGCCGGGGCATGGTGTCGGAATGGCTGACGGTCCCGGTTTCGGAATGGCTGGAGCAGACGATTCCCGGCGGCTATGTGCGGGAGACCTTGACTCAGACGGGGCAGTCCGGTCACGAGGTCTGCAGTCTGGTCGCGCGCCGGGAGCGGTCCGTGCTGAAGGATTGGTGGCATGGCCGGCGGCAGTACGAGGCCAGCGCCTGGGTCTGCCCGCGCGACCATCGTCTGTACTGCGTGTCGCGCTGGACGCACCGGCGACGGGGGCAGGCCTCCGGCCTCGATGTCGCCTTGTCGTGCTGTTCCGGACTGGAGGTGCTGTTGTGAAGCGGGTCGAGTCAACCGGACTGGGCGGCGGCGGGGACTGGCGGGCGATGCTGGCGGCGCATCCGGTCCGCAACACGGCAGTGACCGTGCGTGAAAAAGGTGAAAACACCGTGACCGTGGTTGTCAAAACGCGAAAACCGAATTATATAATACCTCCGATAAGTTGGTTTGTGCCCTATCGTCCCGAGCGGGAAATCACCTTGGACGCCATCGGCTCCCGGCTGTGGCGCTGGTGCGATGGCCAGCGGACCGTCGAAGACGTCATTGATTTGTTCAAGGATGCGTACGACTTGAGCTTTCACGAGGCGCGGGCGGCGGTGGTCGATTATCTGCGCCAGTTGATTCAACGCGGCATCCTGGCCGTCATGATGGCGCCCGACAGTCCGGAGAACCGGACGTGCCCCGGAGCCAGGTCAGAACATCAAGCAGTCAACCGACGAGAGCAGTGAGAACGTCATGAAGGAAATCAAGATTGCGGAGCAGCCGTGGCTGAGTCTGCGTCGCACCATCCGGATCACGGTCGACGGCATCCGCTACCGGCTGTTCCGGGCCTCGGTGACGGTGGCGGTCATCGTCGTCGCCGTGGCTTTTCTGATGAACATATTGTCGGAAAGCCTGATCAAGCGCTCGGTCGCCGCCAATACCCGGGAGCGGATTCAGAATGCCCGCCTGATCTACGCCTGGTCCGCCAAGTTGACGTCGCCGGGCAGTCTGGAATCGCTGGTCGCCGACCTGGCCAACAGCCCGCCGGAAGCCGCCATCAGCCGGGAAATCCAGGGCTTCGGGGACTTTTCCGCTCGCGACATGGCAGAGCTGCGCCGGCAGGCGGCGGAGATTTCCTTCGTCTTTGCCTTTTTCAATGGCCTCGACTATGCGAAGCGCCGTTCGATGATTCACACGGCGACGGGCATGGGCATTTTAAGCCGACTGCGGGAGCCGGCCGGCCGGGAGCAGTTCCAGACGGCGCTGGCGCGGATCCGGTCCGTGCATTTTGAGATGCCGGAGGAGCAGTTGGACGCGCTGTTGGCGTCGTCGCCGTCGATCACGGCCCGGCTCAACCAGGTGCTGTCGGCCCGCGGCCGGGCTATTGCCGCGGTCAATCGCGAGGTGAAGGACAAGGATCTGCTGGCGTGTCTGGCCCAGGCCGATCATCGTTTCGGTGACGTCATCCGCCAGGCCGGCTTTGTCTTTGACCAGGAAAAGCTGGCGCCGGCCATTGCCCGCCAGGCGCAGCGCCTCATCGACACCCTGCATCTGGAAAAAAGCATGGAGGAGCGGCCCTGCCGGCAGCTGATCGCGCAGCAGGCCAACATTCTGCCGGCGGATGTCAATGTCATGATGATGTGGGACTACCTCGACAGCGGGCGGTTCGCCGGCCGCTACCTGGAACGGATGGCGACCGCCGGGCTTGATGTCACCGGTCTCGACGCGGATCGGCTGGTCAGCCTGGCCCGCGGCCGCAAGGAAAACGCCGCCTTGATCAAGGCGGAGCGGTTGACGGTTGATGCCGGCCGCGGCTTCATGGGGCTGGGCGAGCGGCTGGCCTGGCTGCGCGGCGAACGGTCGTGGTTCGACGAACACGAAAAGCGCCATCGGCGAGTTCAGATCATCGCTTTCGAACACATCGAGGCGAACGCCTTTCACGTAACCTGGGAGTGGAAAAT
>JAKLHU010000280.1 GCA_022709995.1 Verrucomicrobiota bacterium
AGAAAAACGCCTGGCGCTGTCCACCCAGATGGGGCTGTCTCCTGCTTTGACGGCACGGCCTTGGGCTTTCCAACCCGGGCGCGTTCATGACGCCGGCGCCAGGTTTTTCGGTTTGGCTCGCCTAACCGGCGCAATGCCACCCCTCCCAAACACCTAACCACCCTTTTTTCAACGCGCGAATGTTATCCTTGAGGAGTCCACGCATGCCCCTTGACCGCTATGCCGCCTATTTTCCGCCCGTCTTGCATTTCGGCTCCGGCTGCCGGGCCCAGACCAAAGCGGTTCTGCAGGAATGCAGCCAGCAGGCGCAGCCGCGCGTCTTTTTCGTGTGCTCAAGCCGTGTCCGACAGCAGGAGATCACCGCCGCCTGGCTGAATAAGCTCGACGGGCTGTTGGCGGGAGCGCAAGTCGGCATTCCGCATGACCCGACCCTGGAGACCGTCGAAGCACTGAGGACGGCGGCGCGCCAGTGCGGGGCCGACATTTTCCTGGCCCTGGGCGGCGGCAGCGTCATCGACGCCGCCAAGACGGCGGCTTTCCTGATGTCCAGCCACGCCCCGGTCCGGCAGTCTTTTCTGGGACAAGCCGCCCTGCCCAGCCGCGGCCTGCCCCTGGTGGCCTTGCCGACCACCGCCGGCACCGGCGCCGAAATCACCAAAAACGCGGTGTTGACTGACACAGTCGGCGACTTCAAGGGCTCAATCAAGGCGCCCGGCATGGTTCCGGCCGCCGCCCTGGTCGATCCCGATTTCACGCTCTCTCTGCCGCCGGCCATCACGGCCGACACCGGCATGGACGCCTTGACCCAGGCCATTGAATCGTATGTCTCCAGCGGCGCCAACGCCATGACGCAGGCACTCGCCGCCCAGGCCGTCGCCCTGCTCTTGCGCCATCTCCCGCAGGCCTGGCAACACGGCGACGACGTCCAGGCCAGAACCAGAACCGCTGAAGGCAGCATGCTGTCCGCCCTGGCTTTTTCACAAAGCGGCCTGGGCGCCGTGCACGGCCTGGCGCATCCGATCGGCCATCGCTTCGGCGTTCCGCATGGTCGGGCCTGCGCCATTCTGCTGGCGCCCGTCATGACCTGGAACCTACCGGTCGCAGAAGCGGCTTTCGACCGTCTGGCCGCCGCCGCCGGACTGGCGGATGCCCGGGAACTGCTGCTGGCCGTCAAGACGCTGTGCCAGACCATGGCCATTCCGACGGACTTCTCGGCCTGGGGAATGACGACGGCGGACCACGACACCATCATCAAAAATTGCCGTTCGGGAAGCATGAAGGCCAACCCCCGGCCGATGACCGATGCGGACGTCGCCAACATGCTTTCCGCCCTGGCCGGCACGGCGTGACGACTCCTCCGCGCCGGCTCTTGTTCTCCTGAAATGTTCAAGGCGAACAACCAGCCGAACACGATATTGAGCCCAACCGAACAGCCCCCGCACGGCGGCTTGCGCTTCCCCAAGGGCATGGGGCCGATGTCCATGACGTGGTGTTTTTCGGTCGTTATCCCAGTGTTTTATCCGCCGCTGGCGCCGATTTTCACGGCGCGCCTTGTTTGCGCGCCGTGAAAATCGGCATTCATCAGCGTAATCCGCGGAGCAGTCTGTCGACGGAAGGTTTACGGACGGACTCAAACCATGCTTTCGGGATGGCCGGGTGTCGGCCAAGCGTATCCCGCAATCATTCCGGGATGACGATTTTGTCCAGCCCCTCTTCGGCCGGCGGGAATTTCGGCTCCATCTTTTCCATCGTGTCAGCGACGATCTGGCTGATGACCGCGTTACGGTACCACTTTTTGTCAGCCGGAATCACATGCCATGGCGCCGACGACGGCGAGCAGTTCCGCAGCATGGCTTGATAGGCTTCGACATAGTCGTCCCAGAGGGCGCGTTCAGCCAGGTCGCCGCGGTTGAATTTCCAATGTTTCTCCGGTTCGTCGAGGCGTTGCTGCAGACGTTCACGCTGCTCGTCGCGGCTGATGCACAAATGAAATTTCAGGATAGTGACGCCATTTTCCTGCAAGTGCTCTTCGAAGGCGTTGATTTGCGCATAGCGTTTCCGCACCGCCTTTTCATCGACCAAGTGATGGACCTTGGCGACCAGGACGTCTTCGTAATGCGAACGGTTGAAGATGCCAATCATGCCTTTCGGCGGCACCTGCTGGTGGACGCGCCAGAGGTAGTCGTGCGCCAATTCCAGCGCCGTCGGGACTTTGAAGCTGGTCACCTGGACGCCTTGGGGATTCAGGGGGCCGAAGATAGCCCGGATGGTGCCGTCCTTGCCGCCGGTATCCAAAGCCTGCAGCACGATCAGCAACGCCTGGGCGCCCTCGGCGTACAGACGCTCCTGCAGTTCATTCATCCGCGCCGTGTTCGCCGCCAGAATCGGCGCGGCCTCCTCGCGGCCGGACAGCCCGGGCGTGGCGGCCGGATCAACCTTGGCATATTTGAACTCCGCGTCGTTCGTTACCCGGAAAAGCTTTTCCCAGCTTTTTTTGTCTTTTTTCGCCATGACGTTCATCTCCAGTTGGATGTGGATACCGGAACGGAAGCTATTCTCGGGAACGGCGGCCGGGCAGGCTGACCGACCGGATGCCGGCGCGCAGTTCCAGCCCTGGCCGCGGCGAATGCCAAGGACGTAATCGGACAGCCATGGATAACTGAGCGATAGAGGAGTCAACGCTGGAGCGCCTCAGGGCCGGAGGCGCCACCTCGGTCGCCAGATGCAATGGCTGACTGATTACCCAAGAGCGGCAAAAAAGTCGACGCGGAGATTTCTTTCTCGGCATGGGAGATTACACTATATAAGGTAGCTTGCGCCCGTTCCCGATACAACAGCCGCTCTTTGTTTTTTTCACATTTTGATACCGGGTCAGACTGGCAATCGCAAAGAAGCGGGCATGGGCTGACCACCACCTTCCAACAGGGGCAGACACACATGAGCAAGAAAATCAAACTGGGCGTCGTCGGTCTTGGCCATCGTGGCCGTCATATGTTCAAACTGGCCACGACCGCCTTTCCCGCCGTCGAAGCCACCGCCATTTGCGACCTCAACGACAAACTGGTGGACGACGTCCGCCGTGACTTCCCCAACGTGCAAGCCTACACGGACTTCCAGGAGATGCTGGCGAAGTCCGGCTTGAACACCCTCCTGGTCGAGACGCCGGCGCACTGCCACGCCGACTTCTGTCTCGCAGCCCGTCAGCGCGGCCTGCATGTCTTTTCCGACATTCCCAGCGTCGCCTCCCTCGCAGAAGCCGAGGCTTTGTGGCAGGCCGACCAACAAGCGCCGGGCCTGTTCATGACCGGCGCCAACCCCAACGAATGGGCTTTCATCGAGGCACTCTGCGATTTCCATCGCCGCGGTCTGCTGGGCAAGCCCTTTTACCTCGAAGCCGAATATATCCATGACTGCCGTTATCTCTGGGCCGAGACGCCTTGGCGCCGCCAGAACAGCACGCCGATCCGCTACTGCACGCATTCCCTGGGGCCACTGCTCCGCATCCTGGAGGAAGACCTGCGCACCGTCTCCTGCGTCTCCAGCGGCGCCAAGGTCGTCGGCGAAGCCGGCCAGAATGATTTGATGACGGCGCATTTCCAGACCCCGTCCGGCATCATTGTGCGCTTCACGGCGTCGTTTATCAACGAGGCCGGCTGCGGTCATCATTCGTATCGCGTGTTTGGCACGGAGGGGTATTTTGAACGCCTGTCGGCGCGCGGGGGCCAGAAAGCCAAGACCATGGTCAAGACCACGCAGCTTTACGGCATGAAACAGCTGACCGAACTGCCGATTGACGAGCAACGCCCCGAATACGCCCAGGAAAGCCAGGCGTTCGGCGGCCACGGTGGCGCCGACTACGTCCTCTGGAAACGATTTGTGACTGCCGTGACAAATGGCGCCAAAACGGCCCCGATCAGTCTGAAAGACGGCCTCCGCATGACATTGCC
>JAKLHU010000281.1 GCA_022709995.1 Verrucomicrobiota bacterium
CAGCGCCAGTTCGCGGGCCTTCCCCTGGTTGAAAACCGACCCTTGCGGGGTCATCAGCACCACGTGCGAGTCAGCCTGGAGAAGGCTTTCTATGCATGCAAAGAGCGGTTCGGGGCGCAGCACCATGCCGGCGCCGCCCCCGAAGGGGCTGTCGTCGACCGTGCGATGACGGTCGTTCGTATAGTCCCGCAAGTCGAGATGGCGAATCTCCACCAGGCCGGCCCGTTGGGCCCGCCCGATGATCGATTCCGCCAGGGCGCCCCGGCAGATGTCAGGAAAAAGACTGACAATGTCAAGGCGCATCGCCGTTTTCGCCCCGTCGTGCGGATCCAGGCCGGCTTCAGGGAAGCCGGCTCAAACCCGTGTTATTCAAGTATGTCAACCGTGACATGCAGCCCGAGCCGGCCGCTGGCGCCGCTGACCAGGGCCCGGATCGCCGCAATCGTCTTGCCGCTTTTCCCGACCAGCTTGCCGATGTCGCTTTTGACGCAGGAGATCTGGATGACCGTCAAGCGGTCCTTTTCGATGGCGCTGATGGCGACCTGGTCCGGATTGTCGACCAGGGCGGCGGCGACGTACTGCACGAAGGCTTTCAGCCCTTCCAGGCTTTCCGGGGCGGCGGGCCGTTCCGCGGCTTTCGTCGTGGTCGTCAGGGCGCCGGGGATTTCGGAAGTGCCGCTGTCCGGGGCGGCGGCGGTCGTGTTCCCGGCGGCGGCGTCGGCATCATTGCCAAACAGATTTTTGAAGAATGAAAAGGCCATGACCAATTATGCCTGTGGTTTCGTATCGGTGTTTTCAGGTGCGGTGGTTGCAGCCGCGGCGGCTTTGGCGCGGGCCCGTTTGATGATGGCCTGCACGGTGTCGCTGGGCTGGGCCCCGCGCGGAATCCAATAGTCGACGCGCTCGAGATCGATCGTCTCGGCCTCGTGGCGGGGATCGTACATCCCGATGATTTCAATGAAGCGACCATCACGGGGGCTGTGGCCGTCCGCCACCACGATGCGATGGCAGGCCTGGTTGAGTTTCCCCGTCCGGCGAAGTCTGATTTTTACGGCCATGATGAGTGTTCCTTGCGCTGACGCCAGCCGGCGCCGATGTCCTGTGATTAGGGTGAAAACATGAGCGTTCCGCAAATAGAGTCAGTTAATATACATCGCTTTCCATAGACGGCAAGCCCATTGCCCGGACATGATGCGCCTTCGACCAAAAAATAACCGCCGGCATTCTCCCATAAGTGCCTTGAGGCCGCCGGCGTCCCGCCGGCGGTCTGCAAAGATCGTCCCAGGGCGCGCGGCCGACTCGTCAAGCGTCGCGTTTCACGTGGATTCCATCCTGAAAAAATAAGACGTGCCGTCTTGCGTTTTACGGCTTGCAGGTGTATAATGTTCTAAATTTTGTAAATATGAGAAGAAAAACGCTGTTGGTGACGTTGCGGCAGCGGTTTTTCCGTCGTATTCTGGCACGTTTTTTGCTAATGTGTTCTGTGGGTTATTGTGTCTCTGTCCCGGCGGACTGGTCTGTCTGGCAGGGGCCGCGCAGTCAAAATCATACCACAATCATAATAAAGCAGTCGGTCGTTTTTCTGATCATCAAGGAGTTTCTCATGATGAAGACATTGTTTGCCTGCGTTTTCTGCCAAGGTCGGAACCTGGCTATTGCCGGTCTACTGCTCTGGGCGGGATTGTCTGGTCTTCTGGCCGCGCCGGTCAGCCTTGACACAGCCCGCGCCTTTGCTGCCACCTGGCTCGCCGCCGCCGAAAAACCCATGGGGGCGGATTTCACGGATGCCGCCGTTGTTGCGACGGTGACGCCCATCGCCAACGCCGACGGCGTCACCATTGCCTATCACGCCGCGATTTCGCCGGCTGGCTACGTCATTATTTCGGCCGATGACCGGGTTCAGCCGATGGTGGCTTTCAGTTCGGCGGGGGCGTTTGACAACAGTTCCGAGAATCCCCTGCGCGGCCTGCTTCTTTCCGACTTGAATGCCCGTCTGGCCGCGGTTGCGGCCATCGCGCCGGAAGGCGCGGCGACCCGCGCCGACTTGCCGGCCGCCATCCAGGAGAACAAGTCGACCTGGGAGAAGTTTTCGGCGCCCCGGACCCGTGCCGCCGAGCTTGATGTCGTTGCCGAGGTTTGGGTTGATTCCCTGGTCAAGTCGCGTTGGGGGCAGAGCAGCGGCATCTACAACTACTATACTCCGATGATTTATGCCAACACCTATTCGTTCAACGAGCCCGGCAATCCGAAAAACATCGTCTGCGGCTGTGTTGCCACGGCCAATGCCCAGATCATGCGCTATTTCCAGTGGCCGCAAAAGGGCATCGGTTCAGTCCAGGGCAACTGCCAAATAACCTTGACCGACAAGATCGCCAATCCCAATCCGATTTCCGTGACCATGAATCTGCGTGGCGGCAATGGCGTTGGCGGACCTTACAACTGGTCGTTGATGTCCCTGTCGCCGACCGGCGCCGAAGACCCGGTGACCTTCCAGCAGATTGGCGCCTTATGCCTGGACGCCGGCTTGTCCGTCGGCATGGGTTATGATGGTTCTACGGGCCTTTCCGGCGCGAGTTCCAGTTCTAGCGCCTACACTCATTTCTTCAAATACAGCGGGGCCGCCGGGGCCGGCGGCCTGGATGGAGCCAGGGCCAACCTTGATGCCCGCCGGCCTCTGTCCACCCGCAGCGACGACGCCGCCAATCCATTTGAAGGAGGGCATGCCTTTGTCGCCGACGGGTACGGCCGCATTGACGGCCGCTGGTTCTTCCATATTAATATGGGATGGACCGGCGGGTCTGATGGCTGGTACAGTTTTGAAGAGCATCTTTTTGCCGGGAGTAGTCTTTACCACCAGGCGGTCGGTTTTAGAGTCGGCAACATTTACCGTCAGCCGCTGCAGGCGAACGAGGATGTTTCCAGCAACGGCAAGATCATCTCCGGCCGCATCACCGACGCCAATGGCAAGCCGGTGGCCGGGGTCAAGGTGAGCATTCGCCGCGCCGACCAGGCCGAAGGCGAAGTCTGGCAGCGGATGCTGGTCTGGAATGAGCCGCTCGACCCGGTCGCCACGCCCATCTACAAGGACTGGGAAGGTGTCCGTCCTGGGGCGGACAAGTATCGCCACTGGACCGACGCCAACGGCATCTGGGCCGTCGATAAAATCGCCAACGGCGATTATGTCATTCAACTCGAAAAGGACGGCCTGGTTTTCGCTGGCGAGACTGCCGTGACCGTCAACAGCAACAAGTGGGGCCTCAACTTCGTCGCCTCGCCTTTTGCCAATCTGGCCTTGGTATCCTGGTGGTTCGAGGATGCCGACGACGACGGCGCCGATGACTACGTGTACCTTCAGTTCAATCGTCCGGTCGGCAAGGTCATGGTCGACCCGTCCCGTCTGAGCATTGGCGGCATGTCCCTGGCCGGCGCTGTGGTTTATCAGTCCGACGTCAGTGACACGATTGTCCTGGACATTTCGGGCATCGCCCTGGTCGGGGAGTTGAGCATGACCGGCAATTTCCTGGTCATTGATGTTGACGGCAACAACGAGCATGACGGCCAGGGTGGCGTCAATGACGCCGATACGGTCAATGCCGCCACACCGGTGGCCGGCGTGGCGGCCTCCTTGCCGCCGGCCGTCGACCCGGCGGCGCCGTCGGTGCAGGGCATCACCCGCGCCGCGGGCGCGGCGTTTAACGTCTCGGCCGCGGAAGTCGCGTTTCAGGTTTCCGGGTCCCTGCTGGGTGATATTGGCTTGAATGCGTTCCAGGTCCGGGTGACGTCGACGTACGACGGCCCCGAAGGCAGTTACGCCGCCAAGCGCGCCGTGCAGGTCCCGGCCGCCAATGTCAGCAGCTGGGATCCGGCCGCCGGATTGCTGAAGGTCCAGGTCGGCGAGGGCGACGGCTATGTCCGGGTTGACTACCCCCCCGCCGCCGCCGGCCA
>JAKLHU010000282.1 GCA_022709995.1 Verrucomicrobiota bacterium
TTCGCCGACCTCGACTTGAGCTTGGCCGAACTCGGCCTCGCCACCTCCGGGCCGGCGCCCGTCCGCCTCCGGAAAGCCATCGTCCAAGGCCCGGAAAGCTACTCCCTGGCGGTTGACCGGAACGGCGTCACCGTCACGGCCGAAGACAGGGAAGGCATGCGCCGGGCGATCTTCTACCTGGAAGACCAGCTCAACGGGCAGGACGGGCCTTTCCTCCCGTTTGGCGTCCAGACGCGCAAGCCCTGGATCCGCAACCGGATTTCCCGCTGCTTCTTCGGCCCCATCAAACGGCCCCCGTTCAATCGCGACGAGCTGATGGACGACATGGACTACTATCCGGACGAATATCTGAACCGGCTGGCCCACGAAGGCATCAATGGCCTCTGGCTGACCGTCGTCTTCCGGGAACTGGCCAAGACGTCGTTCCATCGCCGCGACCCGGCCGCCCCCCAGCGCCTGGCCAAGCTCCGCCGCACCATCAGCCAATGCCTCCGCTATGGCATCAAAACCTGGATTTTCGCCATCGAGCCCCGATGGATTGCCAAGGACGACCCGATTCTCAAGGACCACCCGGAATTCGCCGGCGCCATCGGCTGGGACGGCAACCACGCGTTCTGCCCCAGCTCCCCGGCCGCCCAGCAGCTCCTCTATGAAACCACCAAGGACATCTTCACTCAGCTTCCCGGCCTGGGAGGCTACCTCAACATCAGCCATGGCGAACGCATCACCAACTGCCTGAGCACGGTCGCCGCCACCGCCAACCACGACATCAACTGCCCGCGCTGCCGCCAACGCCCCAAATGGCAAATCCACTATGACACGACCAGCGCCCTCCGCCGCGGCATGCACGAGGTCAACCCCGAGGCGGAAATGATCAGCTGGCTCTACCAGCCGCAGCCGGCCCAGGAACGCGGCGCCTGGGTCTATGAACTGGCCAGGCACGTGCCCGAAGGCGTCATCCTCCAGTACAACTTCGAGTCCGGCGCCATGCGCAAGCAGCTCGACCGCTGGCGCAGCGGCGGCGACTACTGGCTCTCCTATGTCGGCCCCAGCGCATCGTTCGGACGCGTGGCCGAAAATGCCGTCGCCAGCGGGGCCGAAATGTCCGCCAAAATCCAGGTCGGCTGTTCGCACGAGGTCGCCACCGTCCCCTTTGTCTCCGTGCCGGGGCTTCTGTATCAAAAATACCAGGCCATGCAGGCCCAGGGCTGCGCCCACGTCATGCAGTGCTGGTATTTCGGCAATTATCCGGGCATCATGAACCAGGCCGCCGGGGAACTGGCCTACGAGACTTTCCGGGACAACGAAGGCGACTTCCTGGTCCGCCTGGCCCGCGGCAAATGGGGCCGTTACGCCCCGGACGTCGCCAAGGCCTGGCGGCATTTCACGGAAGCCTACTGCAACTATCCCCTGTCCAACGACATGCAATACTACGGCCCGATGCACGCCGGCATCACCTGGCCGCTGTTCCTGAAAGTCCACCTGAAACCGCTCGGCCCGACCTGGAAGCCGGATTTCCCGCCCAGCGGCGACACCATCGGCGAGTGCCTGGAAAACCACACGCTGGAAGAAGCCCTGCTGCTGGCCACCCGCATGACGGAGGAATGGGACCACGGCATGGCCATCCTCAACCGGATCGCGCCGGCCTTTGCCGCCGACCGCAACCGCACCTTGGACATCGGCGTGTCCGCCGCACTGGGCCTGCAGTTCCGCAGCGCCCGCAACATCCTCGAATTCTACCTCCGGCGGCGCGACTTGTTCCTGCGTGAAAACGCGGACCGCAAAGCCCTGCTCGCCCGGCTGCGCGAACTGGTCGAACTCGAAATGGCCAACACCCGCGGCATGCTCGAGTTGTGCCGGCAGGACTCCCGGCTGGGCTTCCATTCCGAAGCCGAAGCCCACCAGTACTGCGAAGACCGCCTGACCTGGCGCCAGCAAATCCTGACGGAACTGCTCGCCGGCGATTTTGCCGAGGTGGAAGAAGCCGTGGCCGCCGGACGACCGCTGCCGATGTCGGACTTTGAGCGCAACGCCGCCACCTACAAGGTCAACAGCGGCTGGCATGACGACGGCGCCACCCGCTGGCGCGTCGACCGCGACCGCGAGGGCGACCTGGTCATTATCCTGGACGCCAAGACCCAGGACCACCCGTCCGACACGTTCACCCTGACGACCCTGGACGCGGCCGGCACGCGTTTCCCGTGGACGCTGACCATCACCCGTGACGGCCACTCCGCCTTCAGTCCGATCGCGACGTGCGTCACCGCCGTCACTCCCGCGTCCTGGACGGCGACCGTGCGCCTGCCGGCCTTGTCCTGGGACAATGACCCAGTCATGGAACCGCGCTACTTGTACATCCGCCGGAACGCGGGTCCCGGGAAAAACGGCCAGCCGGCCTTCTGGTCCTCCTGGCCGGCCAGCCCCAATCCGCCCCGGGCCCGCCTCAACCTCGGTTCCATCCAGGGAGACTTCTGCGGCCGCCTGGTGTAAAGCGCCAGCGCGTTTCCGGGCCGGGGCGCCACGCCGCCCCGGTCCCGGCTGTGCGCCGGCCCGGTCGAGGCGCAGTCCGGCCCTTGGCCGCGTCCCGGGCCGGACCGTCCGATCAACTGGCATTCGCTTCAAGTGGGAAGGCACTCATGCCAACGCGCCATCTGTTCACCCGAGTCGTCCTGCTGGCGTTCCTGGCGCTGTTGCCGCTGGCCGCCCAGGACGGCGACTTCGCGCCCGTCCGGATCACTCCGAAATACCAGGGTCACCTGCAGGGATTCTGCGCCGATGACAACGCCTTGTACCTGGCCTTCACCACGGTCATGGTGAAAGCCGATTACCACGGCAACATCCTCCTGGAAAAGCCGATCGACTCGCATGCCGGCGACGTCTGCCTCCACGAGGGCAACATCTACGTCGCCCATGACGTGCGCGCCAAAGGGGCCGAGACCGGCAGCTTCGTGACCGTCCTCGACACGGACTTCAACCAGCTAAAACGAATCCCGCTGCCGAAACCGATGCGCCCAGACGGCATCGCCTTCCTGAACGGGTCCTTCTTCATCGGCAACGACCAGTTCGGCAAGGAGCCGCACCCGCTGAATCATATCCACCAGTATGATGAGAATTTCGTTCTCCAGAAAATCCATGCGATCGACATCGGCGCCACCCAATACGGCGTCCAGACCATGGCGGGGGTCAACAACGAGCTGTGGATGGGATTTTACATGAATCCGCGCAAATACGGCATCTGCCGGTTCGACGCCGACGTCGTGTTTCGGGAGGGCTTTGCCAACCCCGTCGCCTCGGAAGGGCTCTGCGAAGCGCCGCCCGGACGGCGCGGGCCGCTCCCGCGCCTGCTCGTCTCTTCCAATATCCATGAGACCAAAGACGGCGTCCGGCGGTTTGGCACCGTGATCCGCTTCTATGAGTTCAACGGCAAGGAACTCGTCCTGCTGAAGTAACGCCGCCGGCGCGGTCTGACGGTGGCTTCGAGCACAAGATTTTTTGACTGGAAAAATGGTTAATGTGCGAAGTTTTGTGATGAACACTTGTAGTTCCCGACCGAAATCACCACGTTTTCGAAGATACGCATCCGTTCCTTCCATTCCTTCTCCCATTCCGTTGCGTTCGCAAAACGTTTCAGAATAATGCCTGCCACCTTTTGGGCGCCCTTGTCGCTCCATCCATAGGCGATGTTTTTCAGACGCCTGGCCAGTTCCCGCATTACCCTCTCCACCATGGTCGACGCCTTGTGGGAGACCAGCCCCCATTTCAGCCACCGCCTGACGTAGCCGAACATGGAGCGCCTTGCATTGTTGATATAGCTTGCCGCCGCCGAGTAACCTTTCCCTTCCAGGTACGAGACAAATTTCAGCATGGCCCGTTCGGTGTTTTCCATCTGCTCCTCAATGGCATTCTTGTCGGCCTCGGGCACCT
>JAKLHU010000283.1 GCA_022709995.1 Verrucomicrobiota bacterium
GCCGGTGAAGAGCAGGCGCCGGCCGCGCCACTCCAAGGCGAACACCACGCTGGTGTTGTTGGCGGCGCGGTCCATGGCCAGCAGGTAGTCCAGCATGGGCGTGGCGGCGTCTCCGTAGGCGATTTGGCACCATTCCCGGAGCAGGTCCGTCACGTCCGCCTCCGGGTTCCAGAGCAATCGCGCATAGAGCCAGATTGGCAGGCGATTGCGCACGGCGTAGGCCTGTTCTGGCGGACCGGAGCGCGGCGACAGCGGGATTTCCGTGATGACGGCGACATGGCCGAGGCTGGCGCTGGTCCGCACCGCGTCCGCGATCATCGTGAAGAACGGCAGAAACGGCGATGCCCGGAAGGTGTCGAATTCGTAGGCGTAATGTCCCATGACGGCGCCGGTCTGCCGCCATTGCCGCATTTCGGTCAGGGCGTCGCGGTTGTGCGCGCAGGTCGGATCGCCCAGGGCGTGGACATGGCATCGGGCATGACTGGCGTATTCGACGAATTCGCTCGACGCCACCGTCACCGCCGGCACGTCGCGATAGCCCTGGTAGGCGATGGTCGCGAACTTCAAGCCCGGCCGCTGCGCCTGCAGCGCCGCGAGCAGTCGGTTGTAGAATGAAAACCAGGCCGTGGACACCCCTTTGGCGGCGCACTGCGGGCACTGGCAGTAGTCCATGTTGTCCGAGGGGAAGAGGCTGAGGATTTCGAGTTCGGGCGGCAGTTTTGCCAGCAGTTGTTGGGTGACGATGGCTTCGCCCTCCGGTTGGCTGAAGCACATCTGGGAGGGATAGCGTTGGCCGCGGATTTGCGCAAACAGCTCCGGGCGCGAAGCGAACAGCTCTTTCGGCAATCGGGCATTGTGGCTTGACTGCATGACATGGAACATCCGGTTGTCGCCATGATCGCCGTGGCGATGGATGTTGATGAAGTTTCTGGCCATCCAGACGCGGAAGTCCTTCACGTCGCGCCATTCGCCGCAGAGATGAAAGCCGCGGTAGCGGATTGGCGGCCGGTAGCGGGCCGACAGCGGCGGCACGTCCCAGCGCGTTTGGCGGGGGATATAGGCGCCGTCCGGCCCGGGCCACAGCCAGCGCACGCCGAGCGGGTCCTGGAGGAAGGCGTAGACGGCATTCAGCACGGCCAGTTCGCTGCCGCCGCCCAGCCGCAGGACGTCCGGCCCCGAGGCAATGGTGATTTCGACGGGGTCAGTCACTTCCGGCAGGACGCCGAGGAGGATGGCCGGACCGGCTTCCTCGGCCGTCAACACCGGCAGCACAGCGCCGGAAATCGCGGCCAGGGTGGCCTGCAATTCCTCGGCGGCAAGGCGGATGGTCGGGCCGGCCGACGGGTCGTGCCGGATGGACCACGTCGTGGCGCCGGCGTCAAACAGGGGCGCGGCCGGGGCTGCGGACGGCAGGGTAAAGGCGCTCAAGGCGATGGCCATGGCGACAGCCATAGCCAAGGTGTCGCCGAGGGCGCGGCAGCGGCGTCCATAAGTCATGGTTTTTCCCTCCTGCTCCGAGTGGCGAAAGCGCGTTGAAAATCGCGCCCGTTTCCGGGGTGCACGCGAGCTTCATCGGCACATCCGCGGAGGGAAGAATCCGCGGATTGCGCCGAAAGTCGCAGATTCTTCAAGGTTTTCCTGCCTATTTTCGCCCTGTCGCATCAGGGTGTCATTCGGTGGCTTTTTCGCGGGCGCCGCCTGGCAGGACGCGTTCGGACACGTCGATTTTCGGTGCTCGTTGGGGCAGTTGCGGGCCGGTGAACACGAAGGCCGGGTAGACGATGCCGCCGGTGCCCAGTTCGGAGCTGCTGTTGTGGACGACCTGGATGGCGAGGAGATTTTCGCCCTGGTCGACGAGGGTTCCGGTCAGGTCGAACGCCTGGGGCTTGGCAAAGCCGGCGCCCATGCCGATGTACTGGCCGTTGCACCAGACTTTGACGACGGAGTCGACGCCGCCGAACAGCAGCCCGGCCGTCTTTTCGGCCAGGGCGGGGAATCGCACCCGGTACCAGACGGCGCCATGGACATAGCCGCCCAGGCCCTGGGCGTCCCAAGTCGAGGTGTAGGTCGCCGTGGTGAGGTAATTCGCGTCGTTGATTTCGGGGCGGAAGAAGCCCATTTCAGCGCCGGCGTCATACGGGTCCAGCATGGTTTTGAGGCGGTCGGGAATCTTGCAGGCGATCTGGTAGTCGCCGCTGGAATACGTCCGCATCGTTTCGATTGCCTCTTTCCAGAAGCGATTCAGGTAGGTCACGGCGCCATGCGAGCAGAGGGCCTGTTCCCGGGCGAGGCAGTTTTCGAGGTCCTGCTTGAGGGCGTCGAAGTGCGTCTGCGCGGCGGCGAAGTCATACTGATGGAGGGCGTTCCGGAAGTCGAAGAACATCTGCATCTGGCGCAGAGGGATGGCGGCTATCGCGACGCGTTCCTTGTCGGCGGCGGTGTCGGCGGCGGCGGCCGCCGCGGCGAACAGCTGGTCGGCCTTGGTCATGAAAGCCTGGTCGTAGATCAGCGGGAAGGCGTGGTACGAGCCGGCTTCCTGGCCGGCCTCTGACTGCTGTTTGGCCTGCATCAGGTAGTATTCCGTCATAAACGGGGCGCCTTTGCCATAGGCCTGGCGGCAGAAGTCGGCCACGAGTTGGCGCCAGTCCTGGCCCGTGTCCCAGAGCAGGCGCGCCTCGACGTAGTTCGTCGGCGCCAGACAGGCCCAGGACCGGATGCTTTCATTGCGCACGCCGAGGATGCCCATCTGGCGGTAATACGGCAGGTCCTCGCCCCAGATCTTGACCTTGCTGAAGGGCATGAAGTTCTCGGCCAGGTTCCAATTGTAGCCGCGGAAGAATTTGGCGTTGGGCAGTTTGCCCCACTGGTCGAGGATGTTCTTGAAGTAGGCCCTGGTTTTGCTTTGCGGCTCCAGGGTGCCGTGGATGCGCGAGTAGGTGATGTCGGCGATGACGATGGCCAGGCGCGGATGCGGCCGGTGGCGGGTCGGGACGTCGGCGTGGTTGCTGTACAGGTAGAAGCCGAGATACAGGTTCGGGAATTCGTCGTCGAGGTTTTCCAGGAGGGTGTTGCAGAGCAGGATGAGGTTGTCGGTCACGTCCATGGCGCCGCTCATCGGGTCGCGTCGGCCGGAGCCAGTCAGGTAGCTCTCGACGGATTCGGAGAAGCCGCCGCCGTCGGCCGGGCCGATGCCGATGCCGACGGTCGCGTCCGCCGGCCATTGGTTTTTCCGGAAGGTGTCGCGGATATGTTTTTCGAACAGCTCGATGACGCGGGGGTGGGTTGGTTCGAGCTGGGGGCCTTGGCGTTTGAAGCTGCCGTCGAGCTGTCGCACCAGGGCGAGCATGTCGGGATTGGCGTCGAATTCGGCCTTGTTGGCGCGGATGATGCTCTGCCAGACATGGCCGCCGACGCCGACGCGGGGGTCCCAGACGCCGCCGGTCTGCATTTTATGGCGGCGTTTCCACTGGTCGTACTCCTGGTATTCCTTTTCGATGTAGGTTGCGCGGCCGCCGGAATACCACGGGCAGCGCACGGAGAAGGCCGGCGCCTGGCAGATGTCGAGTTCGGGCACGGCGACATCGGTCCGGGCCGGGATGACTTCGCCGATGTCGCCGGGCATGACCCAGTCGCAGCCGAGCTGGCGCAGCAGTTCATAGATGCCGAAGGCCATGCCGGCGGCGCTTTCGCCGCCGACCAGGACGCGGTTGTCGGCGGCTTTGAGTCGGAAGCCCTCGCGGGTGGCGCTGGCGACGGTCGGCGCCGCGCCCAGGGCGTGGGCCTGGACGCCGATGACGACGGCCGGGCCGGCAGCCGGGTCCGGCGCCAGGCCGGTCTGGACCGGCAAGCGCGCGCCGCTCATTTTTTCCAGGTGATAGACCAGGTCTTCGACCGCCAGGGCCAGGGCCTGGTCCCGGTAGTCG
>JAKLHU010000284.1 GCA_022709995.1 Verrucomicrobiota bacterium
GTGTCACCTCTCCCGTGTCACCTCTCCCGTGTCACCTCTCCCGTGTCACCTCTCCCGTGTCACCTCTCCCGTGTCACCTCTCCCGTGTCACTTTGGATAGCGTTGCTCTATGGCTCAATGTTCAACGGCTGACCGCTTACCGACCGACGCCGCCAAAACACCCACGACGCTTGTATGTCAGAACATGACAGATTATATTAACGTGCCATTTTTACCGCGTTCGGCAGCGGTTTGGAAAACCGCCGCGGGATGTTATAACACGTTAAATAACAGACAAGAAACAGGGTTTTTACATGCGACACGCTGGATTCCGCCGCTGGTTTACACTGATTGAGCTACTGGTCGTCATTGCCATCATCGCGATTCTGGCCGCCATGCTGTTGCCGGCCTTGAAGAAAGCACGCGACCGGGCCAAGAACATCAGCTGCATCAACAATTTGAAGACAATGGCGCAGATCACGCATTTTTACACGATGGAGTTTGACGACTTTCTGCCGCCGTCGAACGACTCCAGCATGGGCAGTTCCTCGAACAGCCGCAGCTGGGCGCGGCTGTACACGCGGGTTCTCAACTATGTTCCAGAGCTGAGTGCGAGCAACTACATTCGCACCCGCCACAACGACTACACGTTCTGGTGCCCCGGCGTCACAACCTGCCACGACGAGGCGACCTACGGGGTGGACTACAGCATCAACCAGCAGATCGCCGCTTCGGTGAGCTCCACCGGCGCCTTCACCGTCTACGACGGCTACACCTGGTCTTGGTGGCGCATCTCCGCGCTCAGCAGCCGCCTGATCATGTTTGCCGACGCCAGCGGCAACGCCTGGGCCTTCAACCACTACAACTTCAAGGGGCCCAGCTTCACGCTCCGCTTCCGCCACAACACGACCCAGTACCCGCGCTCCTACACCTATTCCGGCGTTAGCTACCCGATTGCCGACTACGGCTCCGCCAACATGGCTTTCCTGGACGGCTCCGCGTCGACCTACCGCTTCCAGGAATTCACCACCTGGAACGCCGATCCCTTCTTTTCCATCTATGCGCGCGAACGCAAATAGGCCTTGGCCGTCCTGACCGGCGGCCGAGAGCATGATGGCAGCGGCTCGCCGCGCCCGAGGGCGTCATTCCAGGAACAACCGGAAGGGCGCCCTGGTTTTTTGCCCCACGCCCCGCTCACCCGCAACCACGTCGCCCGGAGGACGAACATGCTTCGAACCCACGCCCGCCCCCTGTATGCCCTTCTCGCCGGCGCCCTGGTCGCGGCGGCGGCGCTGGCGCCCGCCGCTCCCCTGACGATCATCGGCGACCGCCAGAATCCCGCCATCCCGGAGACGGAAATCGTCCTCGACGACAACGCGCCGGAGGCGGTCGCGTTCGCCGCCGAGGAGTTGCAGCACTTCCTGCGGCTCCTCACCGGCGTCCGGTTGCCCATCAATGTCAGCGCCCAATACGACCGGCAGACCAAGAAAGTGTTTTTGTGCCTGCCGGATTCGCCGCACTTCGCCGGCGTCCGCGACCAGTTCGCCGCCGACCTGGCCGCCCTGGCCGGCACCGACGGCTACGCCGTCCGCTCCAGCGGCAACCAGCTGTTTCTCTTCGCCGACTGTCCCAAAGGCGTGCTGAACGGCGTCTACCGTTTTCTGACCCGCAACTCCGACCTGATCTGGCCGCGCCCGGGCGGCGAACTGGCCATCTACACCCCGGCCCCGACGTTTGTCGCCACCGCCAACGACGTTCTTGACATCCCCAAGTTCAAGATCCGCGGCTTTGGCTGGAACTACTCGCGCAGCGTGCACAGCGGCGAGCTCGACGTCTGGAATGCCCGCCAGGGCGCCAACATCTCCGGCCCCGACCATCCCGCCCTCGCCTTCCGGCGCCGACGGCTCGGCTTCCGCGAAGGCTACTACGACGTCTTCCAAAGCGGCCACAACCTGATCAGCTTCTGGCTGCCAATCGAAAAATACGGCCAGGACCATCCTGAATACTACATGCTGATCGAGGGTCGGCGCTATGTCAAAAACAACGCCAATCCCTGCGTCACCAATCCAGCCGTCGTCAACGCCTTTGCCGAGCGCTTCCGCGAGATCATCCCCGCCCTGCCCCCGCACTGCTCCACCATCGTGGCCCAGATCGCCGACCAGAGCCTCTGCTGCGAATGCGACCAATGCCGGCAGCCGCTCACCCTCCCCGACGGCACGGTTCTCGCCTCCGACCACGAGGCGTTCCGCTCAACCCAGTTCTTCCTGTTCTTCAACCAGCTGGCCAGAATCGTGCGCGAGATCAACCCCAGACTGATGATCCAGCAGTACGGCTACTTTTTCCTGGCCGAACCGCCGTTGGTCAAGGTCGAGCCAAATGTCAAAATCGCCTTCTGTCCCTACATCCGCAACGACAAGAAGCCGCTGTCCGACCCCAGCAACGCCAAATGGAAGCGCCGGACCGACGCCTGGCTGGCCAACACCCCCAACCTGATCTGGCGCGAATACTACTACTCCGGCGCCCGCTTCCCGCGCCCCATAGCCGACATCGCCTGCCAGGACCTCCGTTACATCCAAGCCAAAGGCCTGCCGCATATCACCAGTGAATTCACCTGGTCGGACGACGGCCACGTCCCCGCCGACAAGATGCCGGCCAGCGACTTCTGGGACACGACGGCGATGGAGGCATGGACCATGCTGCAGCTGTTCTGGGATCCCTACCAGGATCCGCAGACGCTCCGCGCCGAATACCTGCGCCGGACCTATCGCGAAGCCGCTCCCGCCATGCAGGAATACTACGACCGCATCCGCGCCGCCTGGCTGGAGGACGACACCCCCTCCGCCTTCAATGACGACGTGTTCAAATCCGCCGCGTATTACATTTTAGGCAAGAAGATCGACGGCGCCTGCCGAGCGGCGCTGGCCAGGGCGGAGCAGGACGCCGTCCATCCCGACGCGCTGCGCCTGGTCAAGGCCAACCGCGCCGTGTTTGAACAATGGCTGGCCCGCGCCGCCGGGGAAAAACTCGACGCCGTGCGCGTGCCAAGGGTCAGCTTGGCGGCCGGGTCCGACCCCGGCTTCGACTTTGCGGCCGGGGTCTGGCAGCAGGCCGCCGCCCTGCCGCCGCTCCAGCTCATGGGCCACGCGCCCCTGCGGAGCCAGTACGACAGCACCATCAAGATTCTCCAGGACGGCCAACACTTCCTGATTGGCTGTTCGGTCCGCAAAGCGCCGGCGACGATTTGGGCGCGGCACCCGGCCGGGACGGCCCACGACGTCTTTCCGAGCGGCGATCACGTCGAGCTGTTCTTCTCGCATCCGCGCGACGGCTACTACCAGTTGGCCTACGACGTCAACGGCAACCGCTATGACGGCCGCCTGACCGACGCGTCCTGGCAGACGCCGGCGCCGTGGGAAGTCAAAACCAAAGTCGATGCCAACGGCTGGAGCAGCATCGCCAAAATACCCTTCGCAGCCATCAACCTCGAAAAACTCGTCTCCAACAAGCTCCGCTTCCTGTTCTTCCTCACCAACGTGGATGAAACCCGCAAGGCCGAGCACTCGTCCTGGGGCGGCGGACGCGTCCACGCCGCCGATTCCTTCGGGGAATTGACCGTGGAACTGGAGTAAAATACCCCGGAGGCAAGCCCATGCCATCCCGGCTCATGCCAGCGCCGAGAAAAGCGACCTGGGAAAAGTGGCGCCGGCTTCCGGCCCGGGCGTGGAAGCCATAGCCGCAAGACGTTTTCCCGCATAAGGTTGGGCTCAATCACGGGCCGGCGGCCGATGCCGCCGCCCAAGTCAAGGCCCTGCCGTCACGAGCCGGCAGACAACGTCACGTGCTTTGGCGAGGCGCCGTTTTCACCCGTTGACGGCCGGGCAGACCTCGCGGAAGCTGCATTGTCCGCAAACATATTCCGAAGGCGTGCACG
>JAKLHU010000285.1 GCA_022709995.1 Verrucomicrobiota bacterium
CGTTATCTCGACGTCGTCCCGTTCAAGCAGCGGTCCTTCCAAGTCACGGTCAGCCAGGGCAGCCGCGCCCTGGCCAGCCGTGAATTCGACCGGGAATCGCTGCGCCAGACTCAGGAAGGGGAAAAGCGCTGGGGCAAGGGCTTCGGGCGTTTCGTCTGGGACAGCCTGGAGTTCACCGCCGCCGCCGGCGATTTGACCGTGACCCTCAGCAAGACCTCGCCCGAGAGCAGCACGAGTCACGTCCGTCAGGTTGACGTGTTCGTGCTGACGCGCGACCTGGCCTACGCGCCCGCCGTGACGGATCTGTATCCGTTGTACGCCCGGGTCGTCATGCTTCCCGAACAGCCCGGTCCGGTTGCCGTGCATCTGTTTGTGCGCCGGTCCCATGCTCCCTACTATTCCCATGCCAACATCAATGCCCGGGGCCTCTTCCTCGGCGCGGTCCGCGGGGCCGATGACATGGCCGATGCGCACCTCGGGGCCGGCGAATCCTCGCCGTGGGTCGACTTGTCGCCGCTGCTGACTTACAGCGACAGCGACCGGCTTGCCTTCAGCGCCATCACCCGCTATCAAGGCAAGCCCGAGCCCGAGGCCGCCTTTGAACTGGTCTTTTCCCGGACCCCGGATCTGTCCGGGCTGCTTGGCCGTCCGGCCCGGCGGGGTCCGGGCAGCGGCATGGTGGTCGCCTTTGACAATACGACCAGCCAATTGGTGACGGAAGAGGATGGCAGCCGGCAGAACCTGGAGCTGGCCCAAAACACGCCGGCCGTTGCCGGCGCGCGCCCCCGCGTCTTCCCCATGCTCACAGGCATGGCTCTGTCCCCAGCGGTCTCCATGGCCGCCAGCGTGGCGCGGGAACTGGAAGCGCTTGCCATCCTTGGCCTCAATGGCATCAAGCAGACGGACGCGCCCTTTGCCGACCAGGGCTTCACCCGCAATCTCACCAGCGGCTTCTATTTCCATCTCACCCATCCCGATTGCCAGGCCGTCATCGATGAACGGAAATTGGCCGAGCACATGGCCAACTGTCGTGCGGACACTGACTTCAGCCACGCTTTCGCCTTCAATATGATGGACGAGCCAGGCCTCGAACTCGACCATGTTCTCGCCTGTGCCGTCTGCCGGCAGAACTTTGCCGCTTTTCTGGCGGCGCACCAGGTCGCCGAGCCGCTGGCGCTGACCGACGATCCGCAGGCCGGCGCCGCTTTTTATTGGACTATGCGCTTTCGCATCCACCGGATGACCGAAAAGCTGCGCGCCGGCACGAAAGCGGCCCGAGCTGCCGGCATCACCCTTCCGACCATGGTGAATTTCGCCATTGAAGTCGTCTACCACGGCAACCTGGTCAACCGCGGCGCCGACTGGTTCGACGTCTACAACTCCGGCGCGCTGACCTTTGGCTGGCATGAAGACTGGGCCAGCCACAGCCGGACGTACCAGATCATCGGCTACCAGTCCGACGTGATGCGCGCCGCCTGCCGGCGTGCCGGCATTCCCTTCGGCGTCTACAACATCCTCCGCGTGCACCCTTGGGAGATTCAGGCCAAGGCCTATACCGAAATCGGTCACGGCAACCGGGCCATCTATTTCTTTAATTACGGCCCCGCCTATGCGATGACCAGCGACACCAACAGCGAGCGCCCGGAAATCTATGCCGCCATCAAGCAAGTCGCCTGGCCGGTCGGCGCCGTGGAGAATCATCTGGTTGGCGCCAAAACCGCGCCGGGCGACGCCGCGCAGCTTTTCAGCGTCACCAATGACATCTGGAACACCAAGGACGACAACGTGTTCGGGAAGGAGCGCGTCTACCTCAACCTCCTCCTCCGGCATGTCAACGTCCGTCTGGACGTGTTGTCCGAAGACGACCTGGCCACGGAACTGGCCCGCTATCGGACGCTGTTCGTCTCCGATGCCGTCGTCACGCGTGCCGCCGCCGCGCGAATTCTGGAGTGGGTGAAGCAGGGCGGGACCTTGTATATGACTGCCGGCGCCTTGGAATATGATGAATGGCGCCAGCCGCTGGGCCTGGACCGCGACCTGGGGTTGAGCCGCCAGCCGTTCGTCCTGGCGGAAAAACCCGGCCGGCCGCAATTTGAGCTGCCGAAACTGAAGGAATTGGCCAGCGTGCAGGGCGTGCCGGTGATTGCCGGCCAGCAGCCGCCATTTCTGGAGCGCGCAAAGGTCGGGGCCGGGACGGTCGTCAGTGTCGGGTTTTTCCCGGGCTTGAGTTATGTCAGCCGGGCTGGCGGTCAGGCTGGCCGGCCGGCCGATGCCATCTATAGCGAGGTCGACTTCCCGGCGGCCCATCGCGCCCTGGCGGCGACGTGGGCCGCCGGCCGCCTCCGCACCGACCATCACCTGGTCGAAGCCAATGTGCTCACGGCGCCTGCCGCCGATGTGATCGTGCTGGCGAATTGGACCGGAGCGCCGGTGACGACGACGGTGACGCTCGACCAGGCCCCGCGTTATGGCGAGGTCCGGGCCGTCAATGCCGAAATCATCAGCCAGGCCCAGGCGAATGGCGTGCTTTCGGTGACTCTCTGTCTGGCCGCTGGCGCTTTTCTGGAATGCCGACCGTGACCGCCGGTGTTTTTCGTCAAAGCCAGCGAGAAAGGGGGCCGAGCTTTTTTCCCTTTGGCCTTGTCGTCCGACACTTATCCTTGGGGCCGATGCGAACAGTCACGCACTATTTACTCCGCAGAGGCCGTGTTTCCGGACGCCAAAACGGATCACATCGTGATCTTGTGCCGTTCGACCGAAAAGGGATAGGTTGGGGAGCGCGAGGGGAAAGGAAGGGTCTCGGCCCTTCCCTTCCCCTCGCCAGAGCCAAACGATGCGTTTCGGATGGCCTTTTATTTGGCCGCCATCGCGGCATCTTCAAGTTCATCGGCCAGGAACTGTCCGGCCAGTTCATCCGGCGCCATGGAAATCAGCTTTTGGAGTGCCGTCAGGGCGGCGCCATCGACTTTCTGCAGCAGTCCCTGGCGCAGTTCCGGACGTTGGCGGCACAGTCGATAGGCATTGGTCACCCGCTCCATGCATTCGCTGATGGTGTTGGGCAACAACTCCGAATACCCGCGGGCGTGACGGCGTTGATAGAGCTCCCGCAGCTGATTGTCATAGTCGCCATTGAGGAAGTTTTCCAGTTTGGCGCGATAGTAGAGCTCGCAACTTTCGGTCGGCCCCAGCTCCCATTTGCGAAAGGTCGACCAATTCACGCCCAGAAAACGCGCCGCGCGGTGATACGGCAGCCCGAGCTCCACCCGCTTGCGATGCAGCAGGCGACGAATGAAATCCGTGAAGCGACCGTCAAAGCTGATCCGACGGTCCAAGGCCTTGTCCTGTCTGTCCATCATGCTTTCCTTTCCGGTCATGCGCTGACCTCTGACAATCTTCGCTATATTGCATTTTTTGGAATGAATTATTCATTCCTGGTACTATATTATATCCATAACATATACAATTCAAGCGAGTTATTTCTTGTTTTTGTAAGTTGCATAAATTATCATATCGAGTCATTCCAGAGCTTTGTCCCGGCGTGGTCTTGGCCTTGTTTTTCCCATCCTTTCCCGTTTTGAATCAGGATAGCCATGAAGTCATTTGAAGCAATTACCGTCTACGAGGCTGCGGTTCCCGGCAAGGTCTGCCATGCGGGCGAGATCTTGACTCCGCCGGAGGGCTGGGTTCTGGTGAATGCCGGCGACCCCGGCCTGACGCGGCGTCTGAAAGCCGCCGGCGACCACTGGGTCATGGTCAGGAAACGTCGCAACCGACTGGAAAATATCGGCCTGTGGGTGCCGCGGGCAACGGCCGAGCGCCTTCGAGCGGAGTTAGCGGCTGAGCGCGGCACCACGGCGTATCAGCAAAAACTGGCCTCGGGTCGGCGCTCCCGTGCCCGGCAACAGGCCA
>JAKLHU010000286.1 GCA_022709995.1 Verrucomicrobiota bacterium
CACCAAGTTGCGCACGGCGCGAACCTGCCGCAGGGGCTCCAAATTGCGCAGTCGCGACACCGCCTCGGCGATTTTCCGGCCCGCCACCACCCTGGTGGCCATGACCTGGCCGACCTTTTGGGCATAGTCCTTCCAGACGCCGCTGCTGACCACCACCGTCGGCGCCAACGATGTCAGCGGCGGCAAATCGACTTCCCGGCGCACGGCCGGCTGCCGCAAAGCGCTCCACATCCACTCCACTTTGCCCTCGCCGGCATTGCGGGCGGCGAAAATGTTCGCCGGGCCGCGCCCTTTGGCGTCCCCTAAAATGCCGTCCTGGAAGACGCCGACCTGGACATTCAACCCGGCCGGCGCCGTCAGCACGACTTGCATCTGCTGCACCGGGTCAAAGCCGCGGAAGGGAATCGTGGCGGAAAAGAAGTCCTGATTGAGGTAGCGATAGGTGACCTGGTACTCGATGGTGCTGCCGATTTCCACGCCGGGAAGACTGGCGACCAAGGTCTTGGCCGCCGGGTATCTGGGCGCTCCGGCTACCCACGCGGCATCCATTTCGTTCATCTCAGCCGGGCTGATCTCCTTGCTCACATTGCCGTTGAACACCCGAGCGTAGTCAAGACGCACCGTCGCCGTCCCGGGCAGGAAGGGAAAATGCAACTCGGAGTTCTCCTTTTTCCCTTTGTAAGTCAGGATCTTCTTCCGCACCGACTCCACCACCTCGTACTCGTGCGCACTCAGCAACGTGTAGTGCCGATGGTGGAACACGATTTCGGCTTCCGCCGCGGCGTCGTCCACGGCCGCCGCCGCGGGGGCGGGGGCGGCAACCGGCTCATAGCGGCGCCGCTGGCGGTCGAAGATCGGCATTTTCCGGGCATTGGCCTCGAAAACCTGCAGATCCTGCTTTAGCGCGGCGTACTGCGCCGGAGTAAATTCGACGGTCTTGATGGTAAAGTCGCTGTCAACGGCCAGGACATCGCCCGCGAAAGTCATCTTCCGCCGCCAGGTCAGGGTGTCCTTGTCCACCTCGGGATAGGATGGCAACGACTCGGGCATGCCCCAGGTCGGGTCGAGCCTGACGGTCGAGGTTTCCTGGACCCCGCAGGCCATGTCGGTCAGAAAGGGAAATCGGCGTTTCTCCAAGGTGGCCTGGCCGAGGATGAAATTGACCATGCCGACCCGGGAAGCGAAGCGGGGCATCTCGAACATGGCGGTACGGGCGTCCCCCGCCATCACGGTCGGCGCCGCAAAGCCCAGGCGGAGATGCAACGGCGCGGTTGTGTCCTGCATGTCTTCGGGCTGCAGGGAGAAAGCCGTCAGCCGGGCGCCGGGGACGACCCGCTTGACCACGGCTTCAAAAAACTGCCGGCGCTGCTCGGGGCTTTGCCGGGACAGCATGCCGCGATAGGCGTTGTCATTGATGCCCGCGAAGTCGAAGGTGCTCTCGCCGCGCAAGGTGCCCGCCGCGTCGACGGCGCTGCTGGTCGTGATCCGCATCATGTTCTCCGCCGCCGGAATAATGGGCGAGGTGCGCAGGGTCTCCCCTTCGGGGCACGCCACCAGATAGCTCTTGTGGCCCAGATAGGCCGGGAGCAACTGCTTGGTGTTCTCGTCGGTGGAATCCATCAACTGGTAGGCGCCGTCGCCGCCCCGGACCGCCGTGATGGCGTGATTGAAAAACGGCTGCGGCACTTCCTGGTCTTTCAGGGGGCCATTGTGAATCAGGACCGGAAAGGCCTGGAAGCCGGCCAACTGCAGCATCACGGTCAGCAGGAAGGCCTTGTCCCGGCAGACGCCATGCCGGTTTTCAAACGTCAGCGCCACGTCGTGCGGTTCATAGCCCGGCGCCTCGGTCTCCACCGTGATCCCGAGATAGCGGATCTCCTGCGACACGAAGCGGAACAGCGCCTTGATCTTCGCCTCCTCGTCGGCCAAACCCGCGCACAGTTCGGCCACTTTGGCCGCCATCGCCGGGGTGTGCCGGCCCCGCGGCTCGCACAATTTCCAGTACCACTGCGAGATGTCTTCCCAACGCGGCACCGTGCTCACCAGAAGCCGCTGCGCCACCGTGTACAACGCCGGCATGTCCGGCTCTGGAAAAATTTGCGGCACGTCGCTGGCCACCCAACGGTAGACGATTCGATCGCCGACCTCTTCCGTCGCCGCCAGGACCGTTCCCGAGGCGGCGGGGGACTTGATCTCGATGTTCCTCAACGGCAGCGCCTTGGGCGCCCGGATGTCATACGTGAATGACTTGATCGGGCTGGTGTACTCCAACAGCTGATAGTCGCTGAACGTGTTTGGAACCCGCGGTTTGTGGATCTTTTCCACGGCCACGTAGCGAAGCAGGTCGTCAATCTCCAAGTCTGGCACCGTCACCTGCAGGACCTTGTTGTTCGGATCGTAGATGTTCGAATGCATCTGCGACGGGTCCGTCATCACCTGCGACTGGCTGGCCAAGTCGACCGCGACGGTGCGCCCATCCGGCTTGATAACCTGCACCAGACGATATTCGGCCGAACCATAGCTCGCGTTGAAATGGCGGGTCAGGACACGATTGTCCTGCCGCCCCTTTTCGGTCAGAACCTTCACCACGGTGTCGTCATGGGTGACCGACGTGCCGTCGGTTTCATATATCACCACGATGTGGTCGTCAACAAGGACATCGTCGGCGTCAGGATAAGCTGTCCGGGTGACTTCCGCGGCCGCCGCCCGCACAGACGCCATGTCCAGCAAACCGATGGCGGCTTCCGCCGGCGTCTGCGCCCAACCGCCAAGCCCAAGCAGAAGCATCCACATCCCCAGCCCGACCGCCATCATTCCGCTCATGTTTTTGTGCATGACTGCCTCCCGATTTCAAAATGCCTCGCCGCCGCCGGGTGTGAAAGGCGCTGCCAACGGGCGTCGGACAGCACGCTGCGACGCGTCTCGTCGGCGACACCGGCCGCTCGCCGCCGGAACATGACCGGCTTTGTTGCCGTGATTTACTGGTTCGCCTCTGGCAGGGTGTTCTTGCTGGTAATGACATCCAGGATCTTGATCTGGGGACAGCTCGTCCCGTTGTAACGGTTGATGTGCGGGGAATACACAATGTCCCACGGCGGCGGCGGAAATTCCGCCGGCAGCCGCGAAAAGGCGATGAACATCATGTGGGTGCCGGAACTGTCGCGGACACTGCCGCGCGTATGCTGCCTCCCGGCCGGCAGACGCCTCTCCGGCCAGACCTGGCGGGTCAGGAACACCGGCTCGGGATTGCCATGGCCAAACGGCTCCAGCATCTCCAGCTCCTGGAAAAACACATCGTCCAGCTCGGAGAAGACGACTTCCCCGCAGATGCTCAGCTGCGGCTTCATCGACTCGATGCCCAGCACCCGCTGCACGGCCTCATCGAACTGCTGGCAGAACTTGGGCAGGTTTTCCTCGTACAGGGACAAGCCGGCCGCCATGGCATGGCCGCCGAACCGGATCAGCGTCTCCCCGCACTCGCCCAGCAGATCGACCAGGTTCAGGCGCCGGATGCTGCGGGCGGAACCGGTGAACTGGCCGCTGGGATCGCGCGTCAGCACGACCGAGGGGCGGTGGTAGCGCCGGGTCAGGCGGGACGCCACAATGCCGACCACGCCCTGGTGCCAGTTGTCGCTCCAGACCACCAGGGAACGGATCGTGGTCAAGTCGCACCGCTGCGTGATCTGCTCTTCGGCGGCCCGGACGACTTCCTCTTCGATGGTCTGCCGGGCCCGGTTCTGGTTGTCCAGACAGCGGGCCAGTTCCGCGGCTTCGACCATGTTGTCGGCCTCGCGCTTCATGGCGTCGATCATGTCGGCCACGCCCTTGTCGCCGTCGAGGATTTTCTTGTAGGCGATGTCGGACGAGAGCGTGCGGACGTACTGGGCCATGACGTTGACGACGTTGCG
>JAKLHU010000287.1 GCA_022709995.1 Verrucomicrobiota bacterium
TTCCAGAATGTCGTCCGCCAGAGTGTCCATGACCGGCTGCGGTCCGATGTCCCACAGGCGCACCCCGGAATCCGTCGGCGCCCCGCCCGGCTGCCCGTCCAAACGGGCGTCATATTCCAGGCGGCGGCTTGGATCGGACAACACATCAAAGGCATTGACCAGGCGCTGGAAGGCGATCGTCTTTTCTATGGAGCCGCCGAACAAGTCGGGATGACACTGCTTCGCCTGACGCAGATATGCCTTTTTCAACTCGCCAAAACTGCAGCCGGGGGCAATTCCAAGAATGTCGTACAGACTCTCCATCGCATCCCTTGCAACACGTTTATGCCGAAGACAAACGGACAGACCAGAATAAACCGGGCCTGTCCGTTCGCCTCGATGGTTAAGGTAAGGACTTACTGCAGTTCAGCGAGCGACTGCAGGATCTCGACCCGGACCTGGTCCATCAAACTACGGTCCTTGGGCAACTTCCATTCGAGGCTGCCGGGGAGGACATTGGCCAGAGCGCGCGCCGGCGCCTCGGCAAGCAGCCGCTCGGCCTTCGCCAACACCGCGCCGCCTTTGCCGCCCTTCTTCAACTGGGCAATCCGGTCCTGCAGCATGACCAGGTACTCGTAGTCCTGGACGCCCTCGCGGACGGCTTCGCTGTGCTTGCCGTCCATCACCGTCGTCGGCGACACGAAATACGGCGAGTACTCCGTGCCGGGCTGGGAATAGGCGTTCCAGGAGTCGCCCTGGCCGCCGCCGCAGCCCAAAGCCCAGTAGAACGACCCCTTGGCCCCCAACTCGAAGGCGCGCCATTTCTGGGCCCGGTGATACGCGATCGGGTCGAGCTGCTTGGCCGGGCCGCTGCACGAATACAGCCACAGCTCGCGGCCGGCGTCGCGCTGCTTCAGGTAGAATTGCTTGAAGGAATCGCCGTTGGCCAGCATCATCGGCGTGTTCGGGCAGAGGACATCGCTCAACGCGTACATTTCCGGCAGGCCCTCTTCCGGCTTGCGATAGGTCGGATCCTCGAAAATAACGACCCCGGTATTGGCGGCGCGGATGGCCTTGGCCCAGGCGATGATGACGCGGTCCTGCTCGTTGCGGTGCGGTTCGTCCAGCGGCAGCACCACCAGCTGGTTCGGCTGCAGGCCGGCCTTCTTCATGTAGTCGGCCCAGGCCGTCATGTAGTCGCCAACCATCCGGTTGAAACGGTCCGTGCCCATCGCCTCAGTATGGAATTTCTCCCCGACGGACATGAACACGCAGTACTTGCGGGCGCCGCTCCAGCGCTCCACCCACTGGTCCCAATTCGCGAAGTCCAGCTGGTCGGCATTGGTCAGCCGGCCCTCGGCGTCGAACGCGGCGCCTTTCGGCATCACGGCGTTGGTGGCCCACGGGCTGTCGACGTACAGATCGCGCATCATCGCCAGGTTGTCGGCCAAATTGCCGGGCGACTTGTAATAGCCGCCAGTGCCGTTGACATAATCCCAACCGCCGACGTGCAAGGTCGGCGCCGCAGGGAACTGCCCGGCGACGCGCAAGGTCACTCCGATCGCCAGCTCCGGCTGGCCGGCGGCCGCGGCCGTCAAGCGGCCCGGGTAGGCGCCATCGACCAGAGTCGGCCGCCGAAAAGACAGCCAGATTTGGCGCGTGCAGCCAGCCGGCACCCGCAGTTTCAGACTGCCGTCGGCCAGTTCGGTCGGCTGCAAGGCGGCGGCGATCGGCTCGCCCTGTTTCGTGTCGGTCGGCAGCACTGCGCAGAGCCGCAGGGCCGCCCCGGCCGGGAGGCCGTCGACCGTGATCGTATAGTCCAGGGCGGCCGGCGTCGGATTGCAGAGATTCACCGTTTCGCCGCGCACTTCGCCGCGCATCATCGCCACCGCCAGGGGCGCCACCGCCGCGGCGGCGCCGGCCGGCGGAACCGCCGTCAGCGACAAATTGTCCCAGCGGTTGTTGCGCCACAGGAACGGCAGCGTGAAGCCGGCCGCCTGCAGGCAGGGGACGTTCAAGCCGTAGATCGCCTCATGCGTCGCATTCAAGGGCAAAATCGTCTTGAAAGTGGCACGGTCAACTGCCGGCAGGGTGTCCAGGCTGGCCTTCAAAGCCGGAATCCGGGTCAGCGCCGCGGCCAGGCCCGAGGTGGTTTTCGGCAGGCCGGCCAAGTTTTCCTCGGCCGCGGCCAAGTCCTCCTGCAGGCGCATCCTAATGCTGCTGGCCAAGTGCTGTCCCCAGAAGTACTCCACCGGCGACGGCAGGGGTTCCTCGCCACCGGCCCGGGCCAGCCAGGCGTCCTGGCCACGATAGACCTCGACTTCATCGCAGAAGGCATACGGGCTCTGGCTGGCGAGGATCTGGACCCAGCGGCCCTTGGTCTGCAAGGCGCCGGTCGCATAACGGAAGACGCCGTATTTACCGGCCGGCGGCATGCGTTCCTGCGTGCCCAGCACCGTCAGATCGCCTTGGTAGAACCAAGTCTTCTGGTCGCTGGAGACATACACCTGCAGCCCGGTCGGCCAAGTCACGCCAGCCACGCCGGCCGCGGTGTTCCACGACACGCCGCTGATCGGCTCCTCCCGGCCCAGATCAAGGGTGACGATCAACGGCATCCCACCGCGCCACCCGACCGTGCTCTTCTGCACCCAAAAATAGCCCTCGCTGTAAATACCATCGGTCAGCTGCGTCTTGTCATCCGGGTCGGTGCAATAAGCGTACGACGGCGCCGGTGACGTGGTGTAGCGTTTTTTCAACGCCAGGTTTTCGCCCGGCGGCACAAACGGCTTGGCGGCTTCCGCCTCGGCCGCGGCCAAGGCCGCCGGCGCGGAAGCCGGCAGCACGCTAACCCGGTCGATGGCGGACTTGCCGGCCGCGGCGGTAATGCTGCCGGTCAGGCGCACCGTCAGCTCCTGATTCTTGCCACTGTTGAACTTGCGGTTGAAAGGCTTCCAGGCGCCATGACGGTCGCCATCGCCGCTGAGACTGGCCAGAACCTTGCCGCCCCGGTCGACGACTTCCACCATGGGCACGCAGCCACTCGCCTTCAAGGCCGCACTGAACACGTATTCCACCTCCGGTTGGCACGCGATCTTCTGAACCAGCCGGCCGGCGCCGACGCCAGCGGTGAAGGCGACCGCATCGGCCATGGGGTCTATCCCAAGGACGCCGTCGTCATTGACATAAGCCCAGCCGCCACTGCCGGCCGGATCGGCCGCCCACTCTGGCGGCGCTTCGCCGTACTTGGATTTGGCGTCGTTGAAGCCGCCATTCCGAACCAGCTCCTGAGCCACCACCATGGCCGTCAGGCCAAACACCGCCACCAAGATCAACTGTCGCATAACTTTCTCCTTAGTTTTGCACAACCGACAGAAAAACAGGAAACAGGTATACTATCCTCACAAAACCCCTTTTTGCAACCGCGGGCACTGGCAATGCCGGCGTTTTTGCGAGGTGTTTTGAGCCGCCATCGGCCACCGCCCGGATGGCGGTTCGCCTAACGCAGCATTTTGAATTGGTCCGACGACACGTCCTTGTCGACGTTGCCGCCATTCCATGGCAAATGGTAGAGCCAGAGCTGATGCCAGAGCGGAGGATACGGCCGGATAACTTGGTCAAGGTCGGCTCGGTGTTCGTCAAAAAACGAGACATACGCGGGCCGGAGCTGCTCCCAGGTCTGAAAGTCGTTCTGCTGATACGCCATGAACATCTTCTTGAGCAGTAGGCAAAACTCCTGATGCAGCCCCAGGGCTTTCAGCCGGAAAGCAGCCGGGTCGTCCGGAGGAAACGAAACCGGCGGCAGCCGTTCGATCGCCGCGATGTTCTCCGGCGACGCCGGGTCATACATGCATTTCTCCAGCTCCTCCATCGCCATCCGGGCCGAGACACCGAAGCGCCCAAAGTATTTGGGATAAAAATCAGCCTT
>JAKLHU010000288.1 GCA_022709995.1 Verrucomicrobiota bacterium
TTCTGGTCTTTGGTGGTACTTTTGATCCGGTGCACCATGGCCATCTGCGGCTGGCCCGCCAGATGCTGGTGAAGGAATGGGCCGATGAGGTGCTGTTTGTGCCGGCGCTGCGGTCGCCGCTGAAACAGAACGCGGAAGTCAGCTCCGGACTGCATCGTTTGGAAATGCTGAAGCTGGCCCTGGACAATCAGGATGGCTTCAGTTATTCTGACCTTGAACTGCAACGGCGGTCCGCGGTGTCGTTTACGTTTGACACCTTGAATACGCTGAGCCGGATATATCCTGATCACGAGATTGGCCTTCTGATTGGCATGGACAGCCTGTGCACTTTGAATTTGTGGCATCGCGCCCAGGAGCTGGTGCAGCGTTTCCAGATTGTGGTTTACCCTCGGCCGGGCATTGCGCCGCCGCCGTATGTTCATTTGAGCGAACATTTCGGCTATCGGAACGCCAAGCGGCTGATGGACTCGATTTTGCCGGAAGCGGAGATCGAGACGTATGCGGAGTCCGGGACCGCGATTCGCACCGGGGTCAGGGCCGGGCAGGATATGAGCGGGATGGTGCCGGCCCTTGTCTGGCAGTACATACGGGAGCACAAATTGTACCAGAATTAGCCTGGCGCGGCCGGCGCCGGCGTCCTGGCCAGGACTGTCCGGGAATCCTGCCAGCACTACCCAGGCTTGGCATGGCGACTCGGCTTGGCTTTCGCGGGCATGACCGCCGCGCCGCCACGAATTGGCGGCGGCCACCGGCGGCGGGCCGGCACGGTTCGGCAGAGTCGGTCCGGTGTCTTCTCAAAGGCCACGAGGCGACGACGATAGTATCAGAAACGGGGTGAGACGATGACATCCAACGCCATGAAAAGCAGCGTTCGTTGGTTCCTGTTGCTGACGCTTGGAGGGATGCTTTCGGCCTATGGGCAGATTCAGCCGCCGGAGTTTGCCCTGAGCATGACCGCGTCCTGCCCCGGGTTTGGCGACCAGACCCTGCGATTTCTCACCGTGGATGGCGCCAGCGTCGGCTTGGACTTCCATGACGAGCCCGGCGCTTTGCCGCCAGGCATGGTCGATCCTTCGAACCTCCCCATTGGCGGATTCTATTCCTACATCCATCCTGCCACCTCGGAGCCGGACGACGATTACAAATATGCCGATGCCCGCCCCCGGGCTTATGACGTGTCCTGGACGTTCTCGATCCGGATTCCGGCCGGCAAGACCGGCGAACTGAACTGGGACACGGAAAACCTGTATGACGGGTGGAAAGTCACCTTGGCCGGCGCCGCGGCGCTGGACATGCGCGGCGTGCAGACGCTTTCGCTGGCCGCTGCCGGGGTGTATACGTACATTCTCAGGGCGGAAATGATCGGCATACCTGTTTCCAAGGCCGGAGAATTCCGGCAGATCCGCCCCGGGTGGAATTTGCTGTCGCCGGTGCTGCAGTCAAGCCGCGGCGGCGAGGACGCCGCCTTGGATGTCATGGTTCGAGCCCCGGCCGCCCCGTATCGTGTCTACGGTTTGGTCGATGGTGCGCTGAAGCTGGCCAGCACGTATGTCGTCGGCCGCGCCTACTGGGTCTATCATTCCGGCACGGTTCCCGTTGATGTCTGGCCGGTGACCGTTTCCGAATACGAGGGCCGGGAATGGCTCCGCGAACCAGGATGGAATTTCGTCGGCGTGCAGGTCGCGGAAAGCCTGGCCGAGGAAACGGCCTGGACCTGGAATTCCGCAGGCGGCATGGGCGCTTTCCGGGTCGTCAACAACGGCACGGAAAACCTCGCCGTCGGCGTCGGCTATTGGGTGTACAAGCCCGCCGCGCCGTGACCGGCGCCCGGGAGCGACCGCCGCCCGGCCCTAATGCCGGGTGCCGTCCGCCGCGGTTTGGTTGTCGGCCGGTGAAATGAGTTTGGACATGGTTTCGGCCGTGGCCTGGTCAATGCCTTTGACCAGCGTATCGCGCAGGTCTGGCCGTTCATGGCACAGCCGGTAGGCGTTGGAGACCCGTTCCAGGCACGTGAGCACCTCCTGGGGGACAAGCGAGCCGTAGTTGCGGCTGGTCCGGGCTTGGACCAGATTGCGCAGTTGCACGTCATAGTCCCCGTTCAGAAACGCTTCCAGGCGCGGGCGGAAGCAGAGCTCGCAGACTTCCGTCGGGCCGAGTTCCCATTTGCGGAAGGTCGACCAGTTGATGCCGAAGAAGCCGGCGATCAGCTGGTAGGGCAGGCCGATCTGGCATCGTTTTTCCTGCAGCTTCCGGCGGATTGCCGGTGTCAGCTGGCCGTCAAAGAAAAAGGTCGAGGTGGCGTTGTCGCTGGCCTTGTTCATGGTGCCTCCTGGGCTCGTCGCCGGGCGAGGGCTGGTGCGCAAACCACCCCCGTCCCGGCGCTGATGACTTTCGGCCGCCTGCCGAAAAAGGAGAACCGCCCCGGGCTGTTCCACCCTCAAGTGTAATGCCGACGCCAGCTATTGCAAGCCGAAAATGAATAAATAAATGAATTGCATTATATTTCTCAAACGGGCGTCTGCAGTCACGTTTTGTCCTTGCAGACGCCCGCTGTTTCCTGTCAATTCATTCCTTTGTAATGCAAATTATGGTTGGAAGAGGACGAAGAAGTCGAAGGCCAGTCCATCCTTTATATTGTTCATGCGGATGGTGTGGCGTCCTTTGCGGAGGGGAAGGGCGAGGTCTTTCTTCTGGGCGTCGGCCAGGGCGAGGCAGTTCCAGTCGAACGGGTTCATGCCGAAGCCGCCGGTGGCCGGGAAGGCGATATTTTCGGCTTGGGGGCAGGGCAGCTGGCCGTCGATGCGGAAGTCGCGGCGGGCCTCCGGGCTGTCGGTGGCGTAGTGGAAGCGCACGGCGTAGTTGCCGTCCTCGGGGATGTCGACCTCCCATTCCAGCCAGTGGCCCAGGTCGGCATGCCAGTAGCTGACGATTTGTCCCCAGGCGCCGGGCCGGCCGGCGATTTTCTGGCACTCGCCGCCGCCTTGGCGTCGGAAGTCTTCGGCCTGGACGACGACGGCGTTTTTGGCTTTTTGGAGCCACTGCGGCTTTTGGAAGACGTCGTTGACTTCGGCCGGTACGGCCGTGCCGGAGTCCCATTTCAGTCCGGCGGCTTTCATGTCGGCCAGGAGGCGTGGTCCGCAGCGGTAATAATAGGCGTTGCCGTAATCGGAGCCGCGTTCGCTGGCTGGCAGGCCATGGATCAACGGGTGTGCGAAGCGCTGGTCGCCGGTCCAGCGGAAGGCGGCGGCGATCCCTTCGGTGAGGATTGGCGAGGCGTTGCGGCTGTAGTTCATGGCCGGACAGGACGTGTAACGGAAGCCGCCGACCGCCTCGGAATAGCATTCATCCAGAAGATAATAGGCGCCGGCGATCAGCGCCGTCTTCGCCGCCGGGTCGCCGGTGGCGGCATGGTAGTATTTGAGGCCGGACAGGAGGATGGCGAGCATGAAGTTGGCGTTGCCGCGGTGCCGCGGCTCGCAATGGCAGTGCCCGGGCACCAGCATGCGCGACCAGCCGCCGACCTGGTGGGTGCGGCCGGGCTCGACCTGGTGGTCAGGCAGCGGCCGCGGTATGGTGTCCTGAAACTCCAAGACCCGGGCCAAAATGACGCGGGAGGCGTTGAGGTAAACCGGGTCGAGGGTGGCGCTGTAGGCGGCGGCGTTCATGATCAGGTGCCAGCCGGGGTCGCGCAAGTCGCAGAAGTCGTAAAAGCGGTTGAAACGCGTCGCGATGAAATAGTCGGCGGCGTTAAGTCCGGCGGCGGTGGCGTCGCCGTCGCCGGTGAGGAAGCCGTGCCACAGATGCCCTTCGCTCCAGGCGTGGGTGACGCTGCCGCTGCCGGTGCCCCAGGCGTCTTCGCCGGGCGGGGAGCGGTCATAGTAGCCGCCATGATGACCGACCTGG
>JAKLHU010000289.1 GCA_022709995.1 Verrucomicrobiota bacterium
GAGTGAACAGGCTGAACTCGACGAGGTTGTGCAGCACGAACCCCACCAGCCCGCAGCCGAGGCAAATGTCCATTGCACTAACTGCACCGGCCGGAGCGCTTCCAGCAGGCGCGGCGCCGCGTGTGGCGGCCGGCGGCATGGCGGCGGATTCGGCTGGCGCGCCGACCTGCGTCGGCGCCTCTTTCCCGGGAAGCCAAAGGATGACGACGGCGGCCAGAACCAGGATGGCCAGGCCAAGTCCGAGGAGAATTGCCGACCTCAGCGGGGAGGAACCGTTTCCCTTGGCCCGTGTCGATGGATGGGGATTATCCATGGTGGCCGTTCCGGCGGATAATCAGCCGATTTCGGCGTCCATCTTTTCGATGAGTTCGGAGATGCCCAGCCGCACTTGTTTCATGCTGTCGCGGTCGCGCAAGGTCATGGTGCCGTCGTCGAGCGTCTGGAAATCGACGGTGACGCACCACGGGGTGCCGGCCTCGTCCATGCGGCGGTAGCGGCGGCCGATGGCCCCGGATTCGTCCCAGAAGCAGGGCCAGCGGCGCTGGAGCTTGGCGAAAATTTCGCGCGCCTTGGCGTAGAGCGGGGGCTTGTTCTTCACGAGCGGGAAGACGCCCAGCTTGATCGGGGCGATGGCCGGATGGAAGCGCATCACGGTGCGCTGGTCGGTCTTGCCTTTTTCGTCGGTGATCGTTTCCTCGTCGTAGGCGTTGCACAGCAGCGCGAGGGCGAGGCGGTCGGTGCCGGCGGAAGGTTCGATGACGTGCGGCACGTATTTGCCCTCGTACAGTTTCACCGCGAAGGCGCGGGCCTCTTCGCCGGACTTGCCGCGGCCGGTCCAGGCGGCCACGATCCGTTGCGTGCAGTGGTCCTTGGCGTCGGCATCCAGCCGGTCGACAGCCTGCTTGAGGGCTTCGTCGAAGACGTCCAGCTGCTTGCCAGAGTGCTTTTGGTGCTGGGACAGGTCGAAATCGGAACGGGCGGCGATGCCTTCGAGTTCCTGCACGCCGAAGGGGAAAGCGTATTCGATGTCCACGCAGGCGCGGGCGTAGTGGGCCAGTTCGTCGCCCGTTTGCCAGTGCTGGTTCAGGTCGGCGGCGGGCAGCCCAATGGCGCGGTACCAAGCCAGCCGCTGTTCGACCCAGTAGCGGTGCCAGACTTCCCAGCCCCAGTCCGCCTGCGGTTCGCCCGCGAGGTCGGGATTGTCCGCCAGCGTGGCCACGCGGCCGCAGATCAGCTTCACGGCTTCGTCGGGGCGAATGAAGTATTCCAGTTCCATCTGCTCGAATTCGCGCGACCGGAAGGTGTAGTTGCGCGGATTGATTTCGTTGCGGAAGCTCTTGCCCATCTGCGCGACGCCGAACGGCACTTTTTGGCGGGCCGTGGCGAGGATATTGTTGAACTGGGCGAAGATGGCCTGGGCGGTCTCGGGCCGCAGCCACGCCAGGTTGGATTCGTCCTCGACGGGGCCGACGAAGGTCTTGAACATCAGGTTGAAGCTGCGGGGCTCGGTGAGGTTCTTCGAGCCGCAGGCGGGACAGGCGGCGTCGGCGGGCAGGGCGAAGGCGGAGCCGTTCTTGATCAGCGCCAGGCCTTGTTCCTCGCAGAGCTGGTCGGCGCGGAAGCGCTTGCGGCACTCCTTGCAGTCCACCATCGGATCGGCGAAGCCGTCGGCGTGGCCGGAGGCCTTCCAGATCGCCGGGTGCATGATGATCGAGGCCTCGAGGCCGACGACGTCCTCGCGGGCGCGGACCATGGTCTTCCACCAGGCGTCCTTGACGTTGCGCTTCAGTTCGCAGCCGAGGGGGCCGTAGTCCCAGAAACCGTTGATGCCGCCGTAGAGTTCGGAAGATTGGAAGATGAAGCCGCGCCGCTTGCAGAGCGAAGCGAGGACTTCCATGTCGATGGTCTTGCTCATATGGGGCGGCATCGTGCGCTAAACCGCGGCCAGCGTCAAGCGGCGGGACCCGCCGCCCCGCCGGCGCGGCCGGACGCCGGCAGCGCCCGCGGGAGGCTTGAAAACCGGGGCGTTTCCTGGCGCCCGGATCAAGGCGTATAGGGCATCACGACGCGGTAGAACTTGCGGGGGGGCAGGTTGGTATCCGTATGCGCGTTGGCGGGGCCGATGACTTGCGGACCCACGTTCGACCAGACTTGGCCGGCGGAATCCGTCAGGCCAACCGTTTCCTGGAGTTGGTAGTGGAGATTCGATTCGGCCTCGGTCCATTGAATCGTCACGGTCGAGGCGGGATCGCGAACGAGGTTGGTGATGGCGAGGAGCCCGCTGGCGTTGGCGGATTGGCGCACGACGATCACGTAGTCTTCGACTTCGCCGTCCCGGGCGGCGCCCGTCGGCGCGAGGCCGCCGGCGCTGCTTAGGCGAAACCGCGCCACGGCCGGACCCAGCGCGGCGTTCCACGGGACGGTGAAGCACAGGTTGCGGTTCGTGCCCGGAACCAACGCCGCGCCGGCCAAGACCTGTTCGCCGGAATCGTTCCAATCGCCGTCGCCGTTGAAGTCCAGCCAGGCATCGAGCCGTCCGCCGGCGGGACCGGCGACCAAGTCGACCTCGAGGCAGCTCGCCCGGCCGATGAGAATCTGGTTGGTGAAGACCACGCCGTCCTCGTCGTCCGCGCCGTTGGCGTCGTCGCCGGCGGCATTGGCGGTCTGCCAGCCATCCGCTTCGGCATCGATTTGGTTGCCGAGCGAGAAACCGGCAACGATGCCGTGGCGGGCGCCATCGGACGCCAGCCGGGTGGGATAGGTCGGGTCGGGCGCATCCCCGTAATCCAATTGCTCGTCGGTCGCATAGGCCGACACGTAGTGGTCTTCGGTTTCCCCGAACTGGTAGCCGCCCGGCGGGCCATCGCCGCCGGCGCCGGCGAAGCCCAACGGGCCAGGCCAAGGCGTTTCCGACAGGGTGACGCGCATCCAGAGCGGCTGAATCTGCGACGAGGGGTGCCAAGAGGTGAACGGCGGCACGCCGATTGGGAACAGGCCCGCCGGCATGGGGCCCACCGCGAAGTTCTGGACGGCCCATTCCGGAGCGGGCGTGCCGTCGGGGCAGGACATGGCGTCGTTCCAGTCGCCGTCGCGGTTCCAGTCGAACCAGGCGTTGAGATACATCGGCAGGCCCAGCCCCACGGAATTGAGCCAGACGGTGAAGGCGGTGGTGCGGCAATAGGGCAGGACGAGCGGGAATGGCACGCCGTCGTCCGCGGCATCCAAATCGGGCAGGTTGGCAGCGGGATTCAGGTTGTTGATTCCGTCCTGGTCGAGGCCGATGTCCGCCTCGTTTTCCCGTGACACCGCCTGGCCCAGAAACGCCATGGCCAACGGCGCCTGATGCCAGGGGCCGAACGGCGGCGAGCCCGCCTGATACACGGTGGGATAGCTGCCCGGGACGACGGGCGGCATGCCCGCCGGGTTGGCGCTCATGGGAAAGCCCCAGGTATTGCTACTGTCGGGTGCGTCGCCCAGGTCCCCTGCGGCTTCCGGCCACGGGGCAATCGGAAGCAGGTAGTCCTCCACTTCGCCGTCGAGGGCGGCGCCGGCAAACTCCAGTCCGCCCGCGGTGCTGAACCGGAAACGCCCGAAAACGGAGGTGCCCGCGCTGGTTGCCGGCGGCACCTGGAAATGGACGGCATTGGTGCCGGGCACCAAGGCAACGCCGGCGCAAATCCGGTCGCCGGCATCGGTCCAATTGCCGTCGTTGCCGAAATCGATCCAGGCATCCAACACGCCGTTGGTCGAGGCCGTGACGGATATCTGGCCCGGTTGGCCCGGCAAAAGTTGTCCCACGACGGCCACGCCGTCCTCGTCGGGGAGATGGACGAGGTCGTCGCCGGTCGCGGCGGCATTCGGCTGGCCATCCAGCTCCCAATCCACGA
>JAKLHU010000029.1 GCA_022709995.1 Verrucomicrobiota bacterium
GACCTTGAGGCCGTCGTCGCCGGCCTCGGCGGCGACGGCGACGGGCTGGCCGGCGATTGCCGGCTCCTGACGGGAGAAGTTCTGCTGCACGAGCAGCTGTGGCGCCGCGCCGATTTTCAGGTGGCGGCCGGCCGGCAGGATGCCGTTGGCCAGCATCCAGGCGGCGTCGTGATTGAGCGGCGCGCACAGCGGGGCGCGCAGTCGGCCGTTGTCTTGCATCTCGGCCAGTTCGGCGTTGCCAAATAGCCGGACGCCGTTTTTGACGGCGAGGCGCGGCGGGTTGACGTTTTTCTGGAGCGGCAGTCCGGCGATGTAGTCGTTGCGGGCCACGATGGCGCGCAGCATGGCCTCGCCGTCCGCCGCGGCCTTGCTGCGGCGGAAGACCTGCAGCGCGTTGACGGCGCGGGCAGTGAGCGCGAGGTGGTCGAATTCGATTCGGGCCAGCTCCAGGGGCCAGCATCCGGGCGCGAGCCGTTCCGATTCCGCCAGCAGCGCGTCCAATTGGCTGATATCGGCTTCTGGATAGCGCAGCGCCAGCAGGCGCAAATTGTCGTGCATTGATGGCAGGCCGCCCTCCTCGAAAAGTGCCGGGTCATTCCAGTCCGAGTTGCGGTCGAGGTCGCGGGACAGGCATTGGTCCAGACGGGAAAAGAAGGCGATCATGGTTTCCGCGGCCGGGCCGTAGGTGTGCCGGCAGTAGGTCTGCAGAAGTTCGTCCGCGTCCAGGGTCGGGTCGGCCAGCTGTTTGCCATATTGGAAATAGCGCGGGCCTTCCAGGCCGAACAATTCCCCGAAGCCGCAGCGGTAGATGCCCAGGATGTGGTTGTCGTGGAAGCTCCGGACCTGGTCGGCCAGAAATTTGGCCGTGGTTTTGGGCGTGAAGCCTTCCAGCTGGTAGTAGCCCCAGTTGTACAGGTACACCGTGAAGCCGGCCGGCACTTGCATGCCCTGCCAGTCGGCAAGGACGTCCGCCTTGTAGGGGGCCAGGTCGACCACGACGTTGGCCGGCAGCTCCCGGAAGGTCTTTGGTGTTTTCAAGGTCGGGCCGTAGGCCATGATGCAGAGCAGGACGCCCGGGCGGTCGCGGCGAAAACGCTCGGCCATCTGCCGGTGCATGATCCACAGTTTTTCGCCGAAATCGGCGACGCCGTACAAGCTGGCGCAGGCGGGACATTCGCAGGCGCGGAAGCCGTCGCTCTGGTTGAGCTGGACCATGGTGTAGCCCTGGTCGGCATGGGTGAGCAGCTCCTGGTAGATGAGTTCCTGCACTTCTGGATTCGACAGGCAGTATTGCGGACGTGTGGCGTGCGGGGCGGGGCGTTCCCCCTTGAACATGGCGAAGTACTCCGGATGCGATTCGTACAGCGACGTCGGCACGGCCTGGTCGTGTGAATGGCCGCCGTAGTTGCCGTACCAGGGCGCCGGGAAGAAGTTGTTCGCCAGGTCGTAGACGGCGTTCAGGCTGCGGCCGCTGCAGTAGCGGATCGCGGGGGTGACGCGGACGTGATAATCGTCCGGCACGGCGATTTTGTCCGCCGGCAGGCTGGCCATGACGTCGACCAGCGGGAAAATCGTGTTTGCAAAGCGTTCGCAGAAAACGAGCGCGGCCTTGAGGGAACCCAGGACATGATAGACATGGCTGCCCGGCGCCCGCAGCTCCTGCCGGGCGGGGCGGTCGTCGCCGGCCAGGTAGATGGTGCCGCCGCGGGCGAACACGAGGTGCTCCCAGAGCTGGAAGGCCGCGGTGTCGACGCCGGCTGCCCGCAGGGCCCTGGTCGGGCCGATGTACACGGCCGGTCCACCGGCGAAGTCCTTTTCGAGGACAATCGGCAGGTCTACGCCCGTCGATTGCCGGATGGCCTGCTGCACGGTCTTGCCCGCCAGTGCGAGGTAGTGGTCGAGATGGGCATTGCCGCCGTCGTCGGCCAGGACAATCGCATAGGCGCTGGCCTGCCCCCGCGCCGCCACGACCAGTTCGCCAGCGGGGAGAAGGCCGGAAAAACACAGCAGCAGAAATAATGGGGCAATGGTGATTGGGCGCATCGTGAACCTGTGTGTTGGTAACTTGTGAATCTATATTTGGGTTAAGTGTGAAATGTGGTGATGAGCGCTTGTCTTCAGGATGCCGCAGGTAGTCCAACCTTCAGGCTGCCGCAGGAGGGATAGGACCAATGCATTTCACTTATGCCTAACTTTGGCTGGAAACATGGGACCTATAGGACGGTGAAATAGGACCCATGGGACGCATGGGACGCATGGGACGGCAAATAGGACAAGGGGACGAAGTTCCCATTGGATTATTGTGGCCGCCAAAAGTTGAACCGAGTCCTAGACTCAAGAGCATTGGCCTCATGGGATGGCGTTGAATCCGGTGCACGTTGTCGACTATCGCCTTCCAGCACCACCGTTCTCACCTTGCCAAATTTGGGTTAATGATAAATTATTACTCCTCTTCCCAATGTTTGCAAGTGGCGGTTTCATCAATTTGTGCGAAAATTTTCCAGTCGGGGTTTGGAGCCTGGCTGCGTTCGTCCTCCTTGGACATTGGCATGTAATGGCTTCTTCCGGTTGTGGATTTTGCTTTTTGTTCGCCTTCGGGGAATGTCTTTTTCAAGGTGCTGGAGTCCAGTGTCATGTTGGATTTGAAGTATGCCTTGGCGGCCTGTCCGGCGCCGTAGGTGATGCCGGCGGCAATGGGTATCTTCAGGAAAGGCTGGAAACGGGTGTTTTTTTGGTCGTTGCGCCGGCGAAATCATTCGTTGCATGTCGGCGTGGGTCGCCGTGGCGGGGTGGAGAGGCAGTTGAATCGGCGCGGCCTGTTTTTTTTGTCGTTCATGCCAAGCTTTTCGGCATTTGGCATTATATTGCAGAGCGTTTTTCATGACTGGCGACAGGATTATTTTGGAGAAGGTTTATGCAGAAGAAGAGCGAGCAGCTTTTACGCAAGTTGAAATTCATCGCCGAGGCGAAGAAGAACAACTATCCGAATGCCGCGAGTTTTGCGCAGTTGATCACGTCTTTTGAGGATGAGGAGGGGCAGCCGTTCGGGTGCAGCGCGCGCACGATTGCGCGCGACATCAAGGACCTGATTGACGTGCACAAGGCGCCGCTGGAATATGACCCCCAGAACCGCGGGTATTATTTGCGGGATCGCGCCTGGGAGTTCAACTGTCCTGTTTACGAGCAGGATTTCATCAGCATGGCGATGCTGGGCACGCGGCTGTCGGCCGATTTGCTGCCGGAGCCGTTGCGGCGCGACGTCGACGACGCGGTGGCGCAGACGCTGGCCGCGAACTGCTCCGATTTTTTCGACATGGCGATGATCGAGTCCATACTGTGCGCGTCCGGAATCAAGACGAGCATCGACCCGGTCGTCTTCAAGAAGCTGTTTGACGCCTGGCGGCGGAAGCAGATGATCGAGCTTGTCTATCGCAATCCGAAGGGCGAAGAGTCATCGCATCGTTTCGAGCCGCATCTGATCGTCTTTCACAAGGGCGTCTGGTACGCCAAGGGATATCTCTACCAGACGCGGGAAGTGCGGGTCTATGCGGTGCAGCGGATGATTAGTCTGCACCAGGGCGGCGGGAGCTTTGAAACCGACAAAAAGCTCTTGGCCGAGACCAAGGCGCACGGCTTGTTCAACTACCCGAAAGTCGATGGCATTCGGCTGCATTGCGACGCCGAGATCGCCTTTTACATTTACGAGCAGCAGAGAATCATGCAGTCGGATTTGCGGGCGCAGGCGGACGGGTCGCTGGTCCTGGGCTTGAAGCCGACGGTTGAGCATGAGGTCATGCGCTGGATTCTGGCCGAGGCCGGACGCATCCGGGTGCTGGAGCCGGCGTGGCTGCGTGAAAAAGTCGCGGCGGCCGGCCGGGCCATCTCGGAAAGGAATTCATGACCTGCCATGTTTTGTCAGGGACACCGTTTTATGTTGAGCCAATGACAGCAGGAGCATTGCCCGATGGCCGAGTTTTTGTGCCGGGAAATGTCCCTGCGGGTTTGGTTGGAATGGTCGGCTTGGCGTGAGCTGCGCCGGGAGAATTCAACGAGCAGGTTGCCGGGAGGCGTCCAATGGGGAGTGTATTTCGCATGCCGGACTTTATGCGCCGCAAGCACGAGCCGGTATTCTATGATGTGTCCTGCTCGCAATGCGGCTTTGCCGAGGAATACGAGTTTGATCCTCACCATGACACGGTTGACGGCAATGCGCAAACCGCGCCGGAGCGGACAGCCCTGAGCGATATCGCCGACCTGCCGACTGTCTGCCCGCATTGTGGCAGCAGGCTCAAGAAGACCAAACGCCCGATCTTTCTGCGTTATGGATAGACGGCGCGGGCGATGATTTTTTCCAGGCCGGGTTTGTATGGCCCGGTCCAGATATGGTAGAGGTATCCCATCTGTTCGTAGCCGCCGCGTTTGACTTCGTGCGAGTCGGGCAGGTAGGAGATGCAGCCGTTGCAGTAGCCGAGCAGGAGTGCTTTTTTCGGCAGCAGGGTCTTTTCCACATAGTCTCCCAGACCGATCAGGACTTCGCCCTGGATGCCGACGATGGCCAGGTCGTCATTCAGCCAGAGGGTCTGGACGCCGATTTTCACGCGGTCTGGAATGGCGAGGCCGGCATCCAGGCGGGCCAAGGCATGGGTGGGGTAGAAGGCGTAGTGCGGCGGGCCGTCCTGCAGCAGCTTGACGAAGTCTTTCCGGGCCGTGTACAGGCGTTCGCAGGGCGCTTCGGCTTCCACATAGGCGCCGCGGAAGGCTCCTGGGATGACTTGTTCCAGGCCTTGCGGTTGCAGGAGGACGGCGAGGGTTTCGTGGAGCAACTGGCGGCCGACGGCGGGCAGTTCGGCGTGGTCGAGTTGCCGCCAGCGATCGCCGGCCGAGGCGGTGGCCGGGCGCATATCGCCGCCGGCGCCCTGCAGGAAGAAGGGCGTGACGTCCGCGCCGAGGGCGTCGGCGCAGGCTTTTTTGAAGGCGCCGGGGATGTCGGCGGTGATCAGGTGCTGGGCGCCGGTGGCCACCGGGTGGCAGGAGAGGCGGACGCCGAGGGCGCGGAGGCGCCCGTCCTGGCTGCGTAGCGCGAGCACGTGGAGGCGGTTGTCGACCGGTCCGGCGGGGTTGGGGGCATTGACGATGTCGCCGTTGCGTTCGAGGCGTCGGTTCATGGGCACGGCGGTTTTGCCGCAGCCATGCCAGAGCGACCCCGGCTCCAGGTTTTGGGCGGCTTTTTCGGCGGCGGCGAGAAGTTGTTTTTGCAGCCATTCGCGGTAGCGGATGGAGGCGCCGGTGTCGCGGGAGGGATTGAAGTAGACGCCCTGGTCGCGCGGTTCCGGTCCGCCGTGGGTATGGGAGGCGTTAAGGAGTACGCATTCGGCCGGCGTTCTGGTGATTTCGGCGATTTGGCGGCGCAGGTCGGCGGCCTGCTGGTCTTCGAAGGCGATCAGGTCGGCGGCCACGATGACGAGGCGTGTGCCGGCGTTTTCCAGGATGAGCACTTCGGCGGCCAGGGGGTCGTTGACCCTGTCGAAGTAGTCCTGCCGGGCGCCGTAGCCGCCCATGGTGGTGGGGAAGGGCGGGGTGATGTCAGCGCGGGCGATGCCGAAGCGGAGGTTTGCGGCAGAAGCCGTTGCCGGCGCGGCGGCGGCGGCGGCAGTGCGTCGGGCCGTTGTCTTGCTGGTCATGGTGGAATCCTTTCCGGTAAATGACTGGCGGAGGGGAAGGTGGCGAGTGATTTGTCGGCGGAATTGGAGCGGCTGCCGGTCGGGCGTGGGCAGTGCCGCGTCGGAGAGCGTCATCTCATGTCGTGGCGTCGTCGTTGGCGAAGGCGGTATTGCCGCCGACCAGGCAGCGGCGGACGACGGCGTGGTCGGGGCTGAGCACGGTGATGTCGGCCCAGAGTCCTTCCCGGAGGGCGCCGGTCTGGTCCAGCAGGTTCAGGGCTTGGGCTGGATTGGCGGAGAGCATCCTGGACGCTTCCGGGATGGAGAAGCCGAAGCGTCTGGTCAGGTTTTGGAAGGCCGTGTGGGTTGTCAGGCAGGAGCCGACAATGGTTCCCGTGCCATCGGTCAGGCGGCAGACGTCGCCGTTGGTGAGGCGGTAGGCTCGGCCGTCGGATTCCGCGTAGACGCCGTCGGGCAGTCCGGCGCCCATCATGGCGTCGGTGATGGCGATGATGCGGTCGGGGCCGGCGGCGCGGCGCGTCAATTCGATCAGTTCTGGCGGCACGTGGTGGCCATCGGGGATGATTTCCACGTCGACGCGGTTTTCGATCAGGATGGCGTCGGTCAGGCAGGTCTGGCTGACGCCGCCCCGTACCGGCCGTCCTTCGAAGGTATCGAACAGGTGGCAGACTTGGCGGGCGCCGGCCTCGACGGCCTTTTTGAAGTCATCGAGTGTGCAATGGGTGTGTCCAATCGCGACGCGGACGCCGTGTTTGACGGCTTCGGCGATGAGGTCGAGCGCGCCCGGCAGTTCGGGGGAGATGGTCAGCAGGCGCAGGGTGCCATCGGCTTCGCGGAGCAGCGCGCGCAAGTCGTCCAGGCTGGCGGGGCGGAGGAACTCCTCATTCATGCCGCCCTTGGCGGCCGGGGCGATGAACGGTCCTTCCAGGTGCGTTCCGAGGCAGCGGGCGCCGGCGTTTTTGGCGCCGGCGGCGACCTTGGCCTGCCGGACATACGCGAGTTGTTCGGGCCAGGGGGTTGGCGCCAGGGCCGGGCAGAAGCCGGTCATGCCGGTATGCGGGGCGAAGACGGCCATGTCTGGCAGCGTTCGCGGGTCTTCGGCGCTGAAGGGCCCCAGGCCATGGAAATGCAGGTCGATGAAGCCCGGCAGGATCAGGGGCGCGTCCGGTTGCGGAGTGTTGAGCGGGGTGATCTTGGTGATCAGGCCGTCTGCGATGGCGAGTTCGCCAAAACAGACCTCGTGCGGCAGGACCAGATTGCCGGTCAAATGCGTCATGGCGGTATTCCGGGGGAGTGGACAGTGGACAATGGACATATGGACGTTAGTGGACTTTAATGGACTTTAATGGACGTTAGTGGACGATGGACAATGGACATAAGTCGACGATAAAGGACATTCGTGGACCGGCGTCGGGCGGCTCAGGACGAGGTGTGTCGGGGGGGTGCGGGTGATTGGGATAAAGGCTTGAGGCCGGGTCAGGATTGTTGACGATGGAGGCTGATTAATTTAGCATGGCAACGGGCATTTTCCGAGTTTGCGATCGTGATTTCAGTTTTTGCCAAAAAATGCTGTTCCAGCGAGTATTCAGATTTGCAAAGAAAACCGGATCATGATAGAGTAAAGGCGCACCTGAAACCGTTTGGTTGTATGTGGCGGCGCCGAGCGGGCTTGGGAGGAAGAGGCAACGGCCGTACGGCAAAGCGCGAGCATTGACTCCGGCGGTGCGAGAATGATGGCGGCATGTTGGCAGGCAGGCGATTCCGCTCGGGAAAGGATTCACACATGTCGGGTCGAAAATCGAAGCGCGTTGTGATTGTCGGCGCTGGTCCGGGCGGTTTGACGGCCGCCATGATTCTGGGACGGCGCGGCTATGAAGTCGAGGTCTTTGAAAAGCAGCCGCAGGTCGGCGGCCGCAATGCCCGGGTCGCCCTGGGCGATTTTCATTTTGACTTGGGGCCGACTTTTCTGATGTTGAAGCCGGTGCTGGACCAGGTTTTCCAGGAGGCGGGCGTTGACGGCGACCAGGTCTTGGCGTACAAGCGCCTGGAGCCCATGTATCGTCTGCAATTCGCCGACCGGCGGGTGGAGCCGACCACCGACCATGAGGGCATGAAGCGTGAAATCGGCCGGGTCTTCCCGGGCCGGGAAGCGACATTCGATGCCTTCATGGAGCGCGAAGGCGCCCGCTTTGCCAAACTGTACCCTTGCCTTCAGCGTCCATATCATCACTTCAGCAGCCTGTTCTCGGCGCCGTTGCTGAAATCCATTCCGCATTTGGCCCTTGGCAAGTCGCTGTATGAGTTGCTGTCGGGATATTTTGGCGACCCGGAGCTCAGCCTGTCGTTCACGTTTCAGGCCAAGTACCTCGGGATGTCCCCCTGGGAGTGCCCGGGGCTTTTTGCCATCATCGCCTACATCGAGCATCATTTTGGCATCTACCATGTCCAGGGCGGCCTCAGCCGGATTTCGGTCAAGATGGCCGAGACGGCCGCGGCTCATGGCGTCAAGATCCATTTGGGCCAGCCGGTCAAAAAGCTGCTCCTGGACGGCCGTCGGGCCGTCGGCGTCGAGCTCGAGGATGGTCGCAAGGTGACGGCGGACGAGGTCGTGATCAACGCTGATTTCGCCCATGCCATGAGCCATCTCGTGCCGGACGGGACTCTTCGCAAGTATTCGCCGGAGCAGCTGCGCCGCAAGCGGTTTTCCTGTTCGACCTTCATGCTGTATCTGGGTCTGGACAAGGTCTACGACTTGCCGCACCACACGATTTTCTTTGCCCGGGACTATCGGCAGAACGTCGCGGACGTGTTTGGCGGCCGGATGCTGTCCGACGACTTTTCGTTCTACGTCCACAACCCGAGTGTAACGGATCCGACTTTGGCGCCGCCGGGACAGTCGGCCGTCTATGTCCTGGTGCCGGCGCCGAATTTACGGGCGGAGGTGGACTGGCCACAGGAGACGGAACGCTTTCAGGAAGCGGTTTTGGATGCCATGGAAGCGCGGGCCGGGATGGCGGACCTTCGCCGGCACATCGTCGCGAAGAAGGTCGTTTCGCCGCGGAATTGGGAGGACGACTACAGCGTCTATGCCGGCGCCACCTTCAATCTGGCCCATAATTTCGGCCAGATGCTGTATCTGCGGCCCCGCAACAAGTTCGAGGAGCTCGACCATTGCTATCTGGTAGGCGGCGGGACGCATCCGGGCAGCGGTTTGCCGACGATCTACCAGTCGGGTCTGATTGCCGCGAATTTGATTTCAGAGGCTTGATAGCAGGCAGGAACGGCCCTGTCAAGACTGGCAGGGCAACGTGAAAATGAAGAGCGCGGGCCTCATACGTCTCATGGGTCATAGTCGTCCCATTACACCGGTCCAAAAAGTCCCCGCGGCTTCTGCCCAGGGAAGCTGAAACGTGGGACGCTGGGCTCATGGCCCATGCCCCTTGGCCTGTTTTCGGGCGGGTGGTTTTTTGTCGCTGAAGGGTGTTCACTGACAGTATTGGCGGGGGTGGAAATGACGACGACAGTCACAACGGCGGCGGCGAAGCCGGGTTCGGTTCCGGGCGGTCGGGTCGCGGTGGTCGGCGCCGGCCTGGGCGGTTTGTCCGCGGCCGTGTCCTTGGCGGCGGCCGGCTACCAGGTTGACGTGTTTGAAAAAAACGACCGCGTCGGCGGCAAGCTCAATGTGCACAGTCAGGACGGGTTCAGCTTTGACCTGGGGCCGTCGATTCTGACGTTGCCGCATATTTTCCAGGAGTTGTTCGCGCGGGCCGGCCGGCGCCTGGAGGACTATGTCACCTTGTGTCCGGTCCGGCCGCATTGGCGGAATTTCTTCGAGGATGGCCGGGTGATTGACCTGGATCCGGACTGGGGGCGGATGCGCCTGGAGCTGGCCAAGGCCGGACCCGGCCTGGAACAGGCGTACCTTGATTTCCTGGCCTACAGCAAGAAGCAGTACGACCTCATCGACGAGGGGTATTTCCGGCAGGGGCTGGACACCATGCCGCAGCTGCTGCGGCATTACGGCTGGCGGGTTTTCCAGCTGGATTTTTTCCGGACCATGCAGCAGTCGGTCGACCGGCGGCTGCCGAACCGGTATTTGCGCGACATATTCGCCTTTTTCATCAAGTACGTCGGGTCCTCGGCGGTGCGTGCGCCTGGGTTTATGAATTTGATGCCGCACATACAATACGGCTATGATTTGTGGTATGTCGACGGCGGAATGTACAATCTGGCCCGCGGCCTGGAGCGGCTGTTAGGGGAGCTCGGGGCGGCGATTCATGTGAACTGCGACGTCACGTCGATGCCGGCGGCGTCCGGGGCGGTGACTGGCGTCGATGCCGGCGGCGCCTTTTGGCCGGCCGACTGGGTCGTCTGCAACCTGGAAGTCATTCCGGCTTATAAAAAGCTGCTGGGGGCGCTGCCGGCCGCGCTTCGGCGACTGCGCAAATTCGAGCCGGCCTGTTCGGGGCTGGTGATCCATCTCGGCGTTGACCGCGTGTACGACTGCCTGGCGCATCACAACTTCTTCTTTTCCGGGGATCAACGCCAGCATTTTGACACGGTGTTTGGCCGGCATGAGCTGCCGGACGACCCGACCCTGTATGTCGTGGCGCCGTCGCGGACGGATCCGAGCGTCGCGCCGGCCGGCTGCGACAACATCAAGATCCTGCCTCACATCCCGTGGATAGACGACGAGCACCCCTATACGCGCGAAGACTATGTCCAGTTGAAGGAGAAGGTTCTGGACAAGGTCGAGCGGATGGGGCTGACGGATTTGCGCCGGCATGTCATTCTGGAGCATTTCTGGACGCCGTACGACATCCGGGACCGGTATGGTTCGCAGGGCGGGTCCATTTACGGCGTGGTCAGCGACCGTTGGAAGAATTTCGCCTTCAAGGCGCCCAAACAGAGCCGTGAGTTCCGCAATCTGTTGTTTGTCGGCGGCAGCGTCAATCCCGGAGGCGGCATGCCGATGGTCGTATTGAGCGGCCAGCTGGCCGCCGACATGATCCGGCGGCGCGCTCCTGGGCAGACGGTGGCGCAGCCATGACGGACTCGCTGCCCATCGCGGCTTTGTCTGCCCGTCTGCGGGCGGTGTTTGCGCAGGGTCGGACGCGTGACCTGCGTTGGCGCCGTCAGCAGCTGCGGCAGCTGAAGAGGTTCCTGGTCGAGTGTCAGCGTGAGATCGCCGCCGCCCTGGCCAGCGACTTGGGCAAGTCGGCGTTTGAGTCGCAGCTGACCGAGACGGGCTTTGTCGTCGGCGAGATTGATTATGCCTTGCGCCATTTATCGTCCTGGAGCCGGCCGCGGCGGGCGCCCTGGTCCTGGCGTCAGGGCATGGCGCGAGCCGAGGTCCAGGTTGTTCCGTACGGGACGGTGCTGATTTTGGCGCCGTGGAATTAT
>JAKLHU010000290.1 GCA_022709995.1 Verrucomicrobiota bacterium
GAATCACCCCGGAAGCCGAAGGCCTGTACATGCCGGAGGGCGCGTCCCCGCTGCGCTGCATTGAGTCGATCGCCACTATCGGCGCTCTGACCTGGGCCGACATGCCCTATCGCGATGACAACGACAAACCACCGGCAGACAAATTCTACCGGACGTTGCCGACGCTCGCCCAAATGAAGACCGCCCTCCGCTACAAGGGCCTCAGCGGCAGCACCTTGAACGGCGTCGACACCCCGGACGGACTGCAGAACCTGAAGAATTTCCTTTCCCAGGGCAATATCGCCGTCGCGGTCTGGAATGCGCCCCTCACCGTCAACTTTGACACCTATCCCAACCCCGGCAATCCCGCGACCGACTTCGTCGACGTGGACGGCGTCGGCAAATTTTACAATGTCAACAACAACGTCTACGCCTGGCCTTCGGAAGCCGGCGGGCGCACCCCCAGCCATGCCGTGACCATCGTCGGCTACGACGACACCATCCCCTATCGGAACAAAAGCGGCGCCGAATGCCAGGGCGCCCTGCTGATCGTCAATTCCTGGGGAACGACCTGGGGCATCAGCCCGGCCGAGGGTCTTGAAGCCGGCTTCATGTGGCTGGGCTATGAAGCGGTCTTGAAACATAAAAAACTGAGCGGACAAGTCTATTCAATCGCCGCCCGCAGTGAAGATTACCAGCCCCGGCTGCAGGGGGAAGTGACCTTGCAGGACCTGACCGGCAACAACTGGAACACACCAATCGCCGGTTTCCTCGCCCGCTGGCCCGGCCTCCTGACGTCCAGCGCCAACGGGCGCCCCCTGCTGATCGATTTCCCCACCAATGTCTATATCACTAAAAGCAATACCGCACAGCCGGACTGGGCCGAATACCTTTTCGATCTGTCCACCCTGACGGACACTCCCTTCCCCGCCCTGACCCTGCAGACCAGCCTGATGACCCCAGACGCCGTCGGCAAAATCAACGCCGTGCTGATCACACACCGCGAACAAGCGGAAAATGGCACTTGGACGGAAACCAGCCGCCCGGTGCCGGACGTCAATTTCACCGTGCGGCGATTCAGTTCGTCCTACCCGACCTTTACCGCCACCATCGCCATGCTGCAGGAACGCGGCATCGGCCTCGATGACCTCCACCCCCAAGCCGGCAGCAGCGCCTGGGGCGATGCCAACGGCGACGGATTCCCCGACCTCGCGGTCGCGTCCATCCAGAAAAAAAACGACGGCGCCTTGGAGAACATCCACCGGGTCTACCTGAACAACGGCAATGGCGGCTTTCTGGCCAATCCTGTCGCCTTGCCAGTTCCCGCCAGCCAATACATCCGTTCCGGACTGTCCGAATTGCTCTGGAGCGACCTCGACAACGACGGCGACCTCGACCTGATCGCCGGCAACGGCGAGGCTACGTACATCTTCAAAAACAACGGCCAGGCCATTTTCACCGTGTTTGCCACCCTGGCATATCCCGGCGGGCCAGGCGCCCTTGCCGTCGCGGACTTTGACCTTGACGGACGCCCCGACCTGGCCATCGCCGGAAACAGCACAACCGGAACGACCATTCTGTTCCAGACCAGCCCGGGGGCATTCACGCCTTATCCCGTCGGCTTGCGAGGCAGCGAAAATGTCGCCATGGGCGTTCAGGCGCCGGCGATGGCGGTCGGCGACATCAATGGCGACGGCCTCCCCGACCTGGTCGCCAGCGGCAAGACCAGTGGCGGCTACCAAAACCTGGTCTGGTTCCAGAATAACGGCAATTACACCTTCTCCCCACGGCAACTGCCTTTGCCCGCCGCGACCCATTTCAGCATCGCCATCGCCGACTTTGACGCCGACGGCCGCGATGACATCCTCTACAGCGCCGGAAACAACGACGGCATTCACCTCAACGGCGTCCTGCGCGGCAAAAACGAAGGCCTGCCGGAACCGGTTGCCCTGCCGAGCGCGCTCCCCCCCCTGTGGGGCGGACGGGTGCTCTGGGCCGACCTGAACAACGACGGCCAGCGCGAAGCGGTCATCAGCGGCGTCGAAAACAACGGACTTAATTCCTCCTACGGCTACGGCGAACTCGACCGCTATCCCCGCGACCAGTTGTACAAACATTACACCCGCGTGCTGAGCTGGAACGGCGACACCCAGCAGTTCCAGGACAGCGGCATGTCCCTGCCGTCCACCGTCGGCTTCTCCGGCCCCTCCATCCTGAGCGCCGTCGATGTCGACAACGACGGCGATGTCGACCTGCTCAGCGGCGGCGTCCTGACCTCCAAAGCCAATTTCTATTCGGCCCAGGGGCCGGACACGACGATCTGCGGCATGATTTTCCTCGAAAACCGGGCCCGGGGATACTTCGGCGACGAACGCCTGAACACGCCGCCGCCAGCGCCAGCCGGCCTGACCGCAACCGCCCAGGGCAACGGCAAAGTCACCTTCAACTGGACGCCACCCGCGGACGACTCCACCCCGGGCGGCGCTCTGCGCTACCTGCTGCAGGCCGGAACAGCTTCCGGACAATACAACCTCGGCAGCGGCATGGCGCCCGCCGAACTGCCCGGACAACTATTCAAGCCACCCCTGACCATGCGACGACTGCCCGCCGGAAAAATCACCTGGCGGGTGCGCGCCGTCGACGCCAGCGGCAAGATGTCCGCCTGGAGCACGGAACAAAGCGTCACCGCCACCGGCTCGGAAACTCCGCCCGCGCCCGGCGCGCCCCTGCCGGAGAATGCGCCCCCGGAAGTCACCGTCACCGTGCAGAGCCTGGACTCCAACGGCGGCCCCGCCGGCGGCTATACCCTGGGCGGCGGCGTGGCAAGCTCCGGTTCCACCATCCTGTTGAAAGCTTTCCCGCGCGCCGGCTGGCGCTTCTCCCATTGGGAGGGAGACGTCTATTCCCCCCTGGCCCGCAAAACCAAAATGCTCGTTTTCAGCAATACGGCGGTCACCGCCCGCTTCGTGCCGGACCGCAATCTCCTCCATACCGCCGCCACTCATACCGCGTTGCGCGACCGCAAAGGCCATGTCTGGGCCTGGAGCGACACCTTCAGCAACGCCAAAACCGGACCGGCCTGGCTGCAGGCCGCCGACGGCCTGCCCGCCCTCGCCGCCGCCGCCGACCGCGCCGCCGTCTGGCTGGGAGTCCATGACACCCAAACCCTCTTCGGCATCAGCAACAACCAGTACGACCAAACCGCCGACAATAACAAAACTTTCCTGCGTGACAGCCTGATGACGGTGACCGGCCTGGATGGCTACCGCTGGTGGCCCTATCCCGCCTATCCGGAAAAGACGCTCGCCATGTGGTGCGGCGGGAACAGCTTTATCGCCAACCACCTGGGCACCTATGCGGCCGAATGGGACACTATCACGTTCGGCGGCGCCGCCGCTTCCATCTATCCCTACGTCAGCTGGACGGTCTCCCAGCACGACCCCAATCAGATCAATCTCGGCATCGCCCAGGTCGCCTGCACCGATTCCTTCGTGCTTTTCCTGACCCACCAGGCCGGCATCTACGCGGTCGGCAGCAACCATTGCGGACAGCTCGGCGACAGCACCACCAACGCCTTTACAACCATTGCCCCCGTCCCCGGCATGCCGAAACTCAAGGCGATTGCCGCCGGCTGGGATCCCGGCAGCCAAACCGCCTTCTCCCTCGGGCTGGATTTCCAGGGACGGGTCTGGAGCTGGGGCAACAACGATTACGGCCAGCTGGGCCTGGGCTATCACGGGCCCGGAACCGAAGTGCTTGCTCCCCAAGTCCTCCCGCCCTTCCCCAGCCCGGTCATCGCCCTGGCCACCGGCAACCGGCATGCCCTGGCCTTGACCAAAGACGGACAAATTTTCGCCTGGGGCGACAACCGCCAGGGACAGGTCGGCAGCGGCGACGCCGA
>JAKLHU010000291.1 GCA_022709995.1 Verrucomicrobiota bacterium
CATGGCAGTGTGATTCAGGCAAAGAGTCCCTGGGTGGCGTCGGCCTGGCCGCCGGCCGGGGCCGCGAGGGCGGCCTCGGCGGCGCGGGCGATTTCCTGGCGGGCGCCGAGGGCGGTCTGGGTGATGGTTTTCTGGTCGTAGCCGAGGGTTGGCAGCTTTTGTTCGAGGGCGGCGATGCAGTCGCGCCGTCGCATTTCTTCTTCCTCGGTTCTGGTGCGGTAGACCCTGGGGTCGTTTTTGGAATGGCCGCAGAAGCGGTAGGTCATCAGTTCGAGCAGTTCGGGGCCTCCGCCCTGGCGGATGCGGGCGATGGCCTGGGCGGCGGCGTCATAGACGGTTTGGACGTCGAGGCCGTCGTGGGCCGAGCCGGGCATGGCGTAGGCGGCGGCGCGCGGGGCGATGGTGCCGCTGGCGCAGGCTTTGGCGGTCGGGTTGCTCATGCCATAGAGGTTGTTTTCGCAGACGAAGAGGATAGGCAGTTTCCAGAGGGAGGCGATGTTGAGGCTTTCGTGGAAGGTGCCCTGGTTGCTGGCGCCGTCGCCGAAGAAGGCGATGGCGATGTGGTCGGTCTTTTGGTATTTGAGGGCGAAGGCGGCGCCGGTCGCGATGGGGATGCCGCCGCCGGTGATGCCGTTGGTGCCGAGAAAGCATTTGTCCATGGCGCAGAGGTGCTGGGAGCCGCCGCGGCCGCGGCAATAGCCGGTGATCTTGCCCATCAGTTCGCCCATGACCTTGGTGGAGTCCAGGCCGCGGGCGAGCAGATGGCCGTGGCCGCGGTGGTTGGAGACCAGCCAGTCGGTGGGCCGGGCGGCATCGATGACGCCGACGGCGCAGGCCTCCTGGCCGATGCAGAAATGCGAGGTGCCGCCCAGGACGCCCTTGCCGAACAGGTCGCTGAGGGTTTCTTCGAAGGCGCGGATGAGCACCATGCGCCGGTACATATCAAGGAAATCTGGCATGATTCAGGCTTGGTGGTTGTCGGGTTGGCCGCCGGTCGGCGGCGAATCGGGAGGAGGGCGGACGGCGATTGGGGCGGCGGCGTCTGAAAGTAGAACGCGTCATTTCCAGATAAATCTGAAAGTATAACGCATCATTCCCAGATATAATTGCCGGCCGAGAGGCGCCGGATGACGCATTCGGGGTTTTTCCGGAGGATTGGGAGGACGGTTTGGCGGAGGATTTCGGCGTTGCAGAGCCGGGAGAAGCCGTCGCCGACGAGGCCGAACTGGAGTCCGCCGGCGTTGGCGACCAGGTGTTCCATGTCGAGGTAGGAGTCTTTTTTGGGGGCATGCCAGTGGTGTTCGATGGCATGCCATTGGCCCTGGTCGTCGCAGATGTGCAGGGTTGACGTCTCTTCGGTGTGGAGTCCGGGGACGCGGGCTTCGATTTCGAGGGCGTGGATGCAGGTGTTGCAGGTGAAATTGGTGCCCAGGAAGAGGATGTGCCCGTGGTTGCGCATCAGTTTGCCGTAGGGGCTGTCCGGCGACCAGGGCGTTCTGGCTTCGAGGTGGCCGGCGGTGAAGAATTCGGCTTTCGGGCCCATGGCGACGACCGAGTGGACCGGGTGCAGGCTGCGGATGGCGCCGGGCCGCCGCCGGAAGACATTGCCGAGGGTCCCGACCGTGGATGGCGTTTCCTGGACGTGAAACACGGGCTGTTCCCGGTTGACGTTGCCGGAGACGGTCGACATCATCAGGGTGCCGTCGGGGCCGAGGAGGCGGAGCAGGCAGTCGATGATGGCTTCGGCCCCGCCTTCGACTGGGCCGACCCGGCGCAGGGAGGAATGGACCAGCAAGTTCATGCCGGCCTGGAGGCCGAGCCGGCGGAGTTGGGATTCGATCAGGGCAATGTCGTGCATGATGTTCTTGCTCTTGGAAGGTGGATGGCTGCCGGGAAAGCCGGGCCGGCGCCCGGGGATCGCGCGGAACGGGCGGCGGGGTTATTCGAACTGGTCGAATCCGTCGCGCAGTTCGCGGACGGCGGTCTCGTCCAAAAATTCGATGGTGGGGAGGGTTTTCTGGAGGTGGTCTTCGGCGTCGGGCTTGGCGCCATAGGTGAACTGCATGGCGGACGGTCGTTTGCGGTAGCCGTTGATGATGTGGTACTGGGTGGCGCCGGTGGTTTTGATCAGCCAGGGCAGGTCCGTGGTCTTGAACTGTCCGCCGACGGCGACGACGATGTCGAGGCGGCCGGCGGCCTGTTCGAGCAGTTTCGGGAGCTGGTTGTCGCCCCAGCGGCCGTAGGGCGGCGGTCCGCCGGTGAAGACGTAGTCGACGCCCAGGTCGGCGGCTTGTTCGATGGTCCGTTCCGGGGAGCGGACGCTTTCGAAGGCGCGGTGGAGGGTGATTTTTCGGCCCGGGCAGCGTTTGATCAGTTCCCGCATGCGCGGCAGGTCGAGTTCGCCGTCCCGGGTGATGACGCCGAAGATGAAGCCGTCGGCGCCGGCCGCGAACATGGTTTCGGTGTCCCGCAACATGATGTCGAAATCGTGCTCGGAGTAGAGGAAGTCGCCGGCCCGCGGCCGGATCATGACGAACAGCCCGAGGTTGCTGCCGAGTTTTTTTCTGGTCGCGATGGCGGCCTGGACCAGTCCCAGGCTGGGGGTGAGGGCGCCTTCGGCGGGACTGACGTAGAGTTCGACGCGGTCGGCGCCGCCCTTCCAGGCGGCGATGGTGTCTTCGACGGTGCGGGCCCCGACTTCAAGCTTGTATTTCATGATCGTAGTGTTCCTGCTGGGAAAAGGCCGGGCGCAGGAGACCGTCCGCCCGGCGCTGACGAAAAGCGGTTTGGCTGCTGCCACGGCGCGGCGCGTCGCGGCGCGTCGCGCCGTGCAAAGACAGCGGCGCGGGCGCCGGAGCGGCCGTTCCGGCGGGGCGTCATTCCTCGAAGACGATGACGGCCCAGCCCTTGATTTTCGGCACGGTCACCGTGACGTAGTCGTCCTCCTCGGTGAACGGGAGCTTTTCCTTGGACGGCGCCAGATAGACGTGCTTGACTTTGCGGTGGTCCTTGCGCAGCATGATCTTCTGGTTTTCGACCAGGATGGGCTCCTCGATCATGTTGCAGGAGGTGCCGCGGTGCTCCGGCACATAGGCCAGGAAGTAGACCATGCGGCGGTTGGCCTGGCCGGTCACGGTGACGCGGGCGAAGGACGGGGCGTCCGGCGTCTTCAGCAGCGGATTGGGCAGCAGGCGTTCGAGCAGATTGGCGACGATCTGGCGCATCGGGACGGGGGCGCAGTTGTAGTAGGTGGTGAAGACCGGGTGGGAGACGTAGCCCACCTGCTCGGTCGCCGTGATGGCCGGCCGGCCGGTGTCCTGGTCCGGGGGCAGATACACGAAGCCGTGTTCGCCGTCCCAGTGCCGGTTGTAGTACGGCGCGACGATGGTGCCGAGCACGTCGGCGCCGGGTTTGGCGGCGACTTCGACGCCCTGGTCATAGAAGGTCATCGGCATGTCCGGGAAGCCGGGTCCGAGTTCCGGCTTGGCGGCGAAGAAGGCGGGGTTGAAGCTGTCATTTCGGAGATAGTCGACGCCCCATTCCGGGAAGGCGAACGCCTTCTGGTCGGGATCCAGCCCGGACCAGGCCGAGGCCAGGATTCGGCCGCCTTTCCGCAGGTGCTTGGCCACGCGAAGTTTGGCCTCGCCGTCGAGCAGGACGTGGTCCGGCAGGACGAGGAGGTCGTATTTGTCCCAGGAGGAGGACAGCGAGGGGATGTCGAACTGCTGCTTCAGTTCGCAGAGCATCCTGGTCGCGGCTTGGATGGCTGAGTAGTTTTTCGTGTAGACGTCGCGGTCGGCCGGGGCCATGCGGTCGAGGCCGGGGTACGGATACAGCATGGGGATGGCTATTTCCGTCAGGGGCTTGGCGCCTTCCAGC
>JAKLHU010000292.1 GCA_022709995.1 Verrucomicrobiota bacterium
GCGCAGCTGGATTTACTTCAGCCGCTGTGTCTACGACGCGGCCAGGCTTCTCGAAATGACGGGTGAAAAGGAGAGCCTGCGCCAGGCTGCCCGTCTTTATGAGGGTCTGGCCAAGGCCGGACTGCCGGTTTCGGCCGAGGCGGCGCGCCGGGCGGAGGACATCCGGGCCGCCCATCGCCTGGCCCAGTGAAGGCCGGGCGGTTTTTCTGCCCGCCAGTTGCTGTCCGAGCTGTCAACCGGAGTGTTGTCCTGCCGTGCCTGGTTTGGCTTGGCGGGCGGGCGTGGTGACGGTGTCCGGTCCGGGCTTAATGGCCAGGAGATGGAATCCGCGCGAGGTATGGCCGTTCATGGTCGGGAAGATGACGGTTTCATACCAGTCCGGCTGGAAGGCGGCAAAGAGGCGGCGGATGTGATGTTCCGCATGGTGCCGGAGCAGGGCTCCTTCCGGCAATTCGAAGATGCCGAACGTGCCGTGCCGGTCGGCAAAGCGCCGGTAGCGTTCCACGTTGCGCTCATCGTCATTGAGCAGAAAATCACTGCAGTAGACGATGCCGCCCGGCTTGAGCACGCGGTAGATTTCGTTGACTAGGCGCTCCTGGGCGTCATCCTGGACGACGCCGGTCAGGACGGCGCAAAGCAGGACCGCGTCGACGCTGCGGTCCAGGACATCCAGGACAGCGGGATTGTTCTGGTGGACCAGATGCAGGTGCGGAAACAAGCCTTGTCCGCGCCGGATAAGGCCGTCGGCCGGATCCATGCCGGTCAGCTGGCGGTAGCCGTCCGCCCATAATTCCGCCAAGACGCGGCCATATCCGCAGCCGACATCGAGGATGTGGGCGTCTTTGGGCACTCGCGCACGGAAGATTTCGAGTTTGAAATCCGTCGTGAACGTTTTTGTTGCCGCGATGCTGTTCCAGTAGTCCAGGGGGTTCATGGCGCTTGTCGGAAAGCTTGCTCGTCGTCGTGGTTTCGCATCTGGCTTTGTGTTGGGCGGCCTTGCGGGCTGCCGCGGCCGAGCCCGCGGGCATCGGAGTGGCTGGTTGGTTTAGCGCAGCTTGATCAGAACGAGGAACAGCAGCGGCATGGCCAGAGTCTGCAGTAGCATGAAGCGGACCAGCACTTGGGTGTTGGACCAGCCCCAGTTTTTCCGGCAGTGGTCGTGGAATGGAAAACGGCAGCTGTGCGCCAGGCGGACCGGCAGAATCTGGCGGTCGGCTTCCGCATCCGAGGCGAAATTGGCGCCCGGATTGGGGGTGACTTGATTGCGGGCGGGCGGGCGAGTGTCATAGCCGAATTTTCGGAATAATCTCAGCATGAGCAGTTTGCACATTCCACCGCCGCCATTGGCGAGGAGGATTGGGGCGACGGCGAGAGCCAGGAAGGGATTGCCGGCGGCCAACACGGAGAGGCCGATGAGCAGACCGAGGAAGCGCGAGCCGGCGTCGCCCATGAGGACGGCGCTGGGATTGGCATTGTGCCAGAGATAGCCGGCCAGGCCGCCGCAGACGACATAGAGGATGATGGCCCAGCGGGCGCCATCGGCGTAATGGGGGAGGAGGAGATATTTGGCGACGACCGTGTGGCCGACAATGCCATACAGGAATGCGCCCATGCTGAACAGGGTCAGCAGGGACAGCGACCCGGCCAGGCCGTCGACGCCGTCCGAGCAGTTGACGGCATTGATGCAGAACCAGAGGAGGACGGCGGCGGCGGGGATGTACAGCCATGGATTGAGGATGAATCCGCCGTCGGCGGCCGGGCCCTTGAAGAACGGCAGCCAGATTGTCATGGGCTTGCCGGCCCCGAGAATGGCGGCGGCGACGATGGCGATGAACATGTCCAGAGAGCCTTTTTTCCATTCTCCCCACGGTTTTTCGCTGCAGTCATCAAGGAATCCCGTCATCATGCAGGCGATCAGGCAGAGCACCAGGCTCCAGTGCCGCCAGGTCGGCGGCAGCACCAGGGCGAGGATGACGGTGAAGATGGCCACTAGAATGACGCCGGCGCCGGTCGGCTTGCCCTTGGCCTCTTTGGCGTCCTTGACAAATGGCTTGCCCTGGTCGCGGGGTAGGAGATGCCACAGCCGGGGCAGAAGCCACCACGACAGCAGTGCCGAGCCCGTGGCGCCCAGGCAGATGAGCACGATGTACGATTCGAGCAGCCGAAACGGCCCCCAGAGATTGGTGAGATACGGTGCGAGGAAGGGAAGCATGGGCAGTCAGGCCTTGATAGGTAAAGAATTGGCGTGGGTAAAGGTGTGTTTTGGACGGAAGGCGTACGCCGGGGCGGCGTGGTGACGTCTCCGGGCGATTAGATATAATATACCTGCTGGTCCGACAATCCGAACCGCGGAAAAGCAAAAAAAAACGCTGGACCGGCGTAAGCGGTCAGCCATTGAAACAAGCGACCGCAGTGGATTGGCTCGCCAAGTAGGCGCCTCAGGCCCTGAGGCGCCCACTTGACCCGGGAGAGGTGACACGGGCTTCCAGCCCGTGCTCGCCAACCATCGACACAACACCTTTTACAGCAATAATTTGAGCTATAGACCAGCGGCTACAAAACCGGTTCGAACCTGGCGGCGGCCGCTGATTTCCCGGTTTTGCCGTTCGCGCGAGAACAGACAAGGGATTGCCTCGGCGTGCGGCGATTGGGCCAGAGCCCGGTTCGCGGCGCGTGCTCCGGGGCGCCTTCCGGAGCTTTGCTGCGCCGTGCCGTTCGGCAGGGTCGTCAGGCGGCGAAGCCGGTAGCGGTTCCGCGCCGCGTGAGGGCGCTCAAATGGCGGCAAACCGCCATTGCATCAGGTGGGCGAAGTCGCGGAGCGAATCCAGGTTGGCGTCGTAGGACAGCAGGATGTGGTGGGTTCCGCCGAGGCGGCTGTAGGCTTCCAGGAAGGCGCTGATGGCGCCGCTGGCAGGGGTGAACCAGCCGGTGTTTGCCGTTGAGGACGGCGCGTCCGGGGCCTGGAGCGTGACCGGTGCGGCGATGAGCGTGAAGGTCTGTTCCGGTCCCGGCGCCAAATCGATGAGCATGGCCTGGCCGGAGCGGAAACAGCCGGAGGCAAGCGCCGGATTGCCGGTGTCGCTGAAGATGTAATTGCGTTCCGCCAGCAGGGGCTTCTGGGCCGTCAGGGCGATGTTGATTTCTCCCATGTGGCTGAGGAAGATCCGGTTTCCGGCCCAGTCCGGGCAGAACATTTCCGTGAACGAGGTTTCGGGAAAGGCGGTCAGGACAGCGGCGTGGAGGCCTGCCGTCAGCACGTCGCCTTCGCCGGCGTAACCGACGCACCGGGCCATGGCTTTCGACGCTTCCAGGAAAGGGACGGTGTCCCAGCCGTCGGCGCGGGTGATGCCCAGAAAGCAGATGGTGAAGGCGTCGAGGCGGTCCTGTTCCAGCCAGGAGCGGATTTTCAGCGACGCGGCGACCGTCTGCGCATGGACTCCGGGCGAGATGTTGCCGAGTATGAAGCGCTCGCGGTCGGCGGCGATTTCGGCCTCCACGGCCGCGGCCGCCGGTTCCGGCTGCGCTTCGTAGGGAATGACTTGCATGCCGAACGTGCCTGGCGGAACGGTGAAATCGCCCATGCCGTCAAAGCGGCCGCCGACAGTGCCGACGCGGAGATTCTGCATGCGGTGCGTCATGGCCGCGGTCTTGATGCTTTTCACGAGCCGGTCGATCACCTGCGGATGCTGCCAGGGTCCGGCCGTGATCAGAAACGGCTTCCGGTTGCGGAGCAGGAGATTGCACATGTCCTGCACGCCGTGGATGCCGTGGTTGTGCATGATCTCGCCGGGGTCCTGGGTCGCGCCGAAGGTCCACGTGGGGGTCGTGTCGAGCACGAGGACGGGCAGGCGCGTGCGCGCGAGCGCCCCGGATGACTCG
>JAKLHU010000293.1 GCA_022709995.1 Verrucomicrobiota bacterium
TCCAGGTTGTGAAGCCGCAGGGCGCCTTTTACGTCTTCCCTAAGTCCCCCATCGACGATGACGTCCGGTTTGTGCGGCTCCTCCAGAAGCACCGCATCCTGGCCGTGCCCGGCAGCGGTTTCGGCTTCCCGGGGTACTTCCGACTGGCGCTCTGCGTCGACGAACGCTTCATCGACATCGCCAAGCCCGGCTTCATCAGCGCCGCCCGCAAGGCGAAGTCAACCGCCCCCTGACTCCGGCCGCACGACCTGCTTTCCAATACCACGGCCAGGAGGACGCCTTTGACTTCCAGCCGGCAGGACACCATCAGGAGAGACCATGGCTGCACCAGTCCCCGCGCCCAAAACCCTCGACGAACACCGCGAGTACCTGCATGACATCGTCAAGCTCAAGCTGCATTTCCTGCACGGCTGGATGCGAAGCCATCCGGAGGAAACCTTCGTCGACGCGCTCCGCAACCGGGTCGACATCTATCGAAAAACAGCCGTCAACCCGGGCGGCCTGAACCCGCCCAGCCTCTCCTGGGATGACCCTGCCTGGCTGGCCATGGAAAAACAGGCCGCGGCGATTTACGCGACCTGCCCGGATGATGCCGACGCCTTTGAACACCGGGCCTTCGCCGTGTTCCAGCCGTCGCTCGACGCGCGTTGCGAACGCGACTACCACGACCGCAGCACCCGCAACGGCTACCAGTGCGGCTGCCTCCGCCACAACCCCGAAGCCGTTGACGGCAACGGCCGCCGCACCCTGACCTTCCACATCGCCAATTTTCTCAGCCCGGAATCCTTCTTCGACTATCCCGGCTACGTGCGCGACAGCTTCCGCCGCCTGCTCGACATCGCCGAAAAAGATTTCCAGGCCGACCACATCGGCACCGGCACCTGGCTGAATTCCCTGCCGAAATGGCTGGCCTACTTCCCCCAGGAATGGCTCGACAACATGGGCGCCCCCAATCGCGACGTCAAATGGCACTACGGCTTCTGGGGACAGTTCCTGACCGCCCGCCAGACTCTGAATTACAAATACGCCCAAATCCTGCGCACCACCGGCCAAATGCCCTACTTCCCCAAATCGTCATTCTGCTCCGTCCAGGCCATGCGCACTAAAATCGCCACCCTGTAAGGGCAAAACGCCCAGCCCTCCACCAACACATCACCCAACCCCCTCCTGAGCGCAGCCAGCAGCCAACCTTACCACCAGCAGACAAGGAGATACACCACCATGGCGGAAACTAAAATTTTTCTAGACGCGCGTCGCGCCACCGAATTATGGCGCGGCGACGCCGCGGTTCTCGGCGGCTCCTGCGCCGGCCTGGCGGCGGCCTTCGCCCTGCGTCAGCGCCGCCCCGACGCCCGCGTCTGCGTCCTGGAACCGTGGGCCAACCTCGGCCGCGAAGTCACCCTCGAATGGCGGACCGGACAACCCGGCGGGCCGGTCGGCGAAGCCATCCGCAAAACATGCGCCGAGCTCGGGATACCCGGCCGCGCCAATCCGGACCTGGTCGGCGCGACTCTGGCCGGCGACGCTTTTGTCCAAGACAACGGCCTGGCGGCTTACGTCAAAGTCCAGCCCACCCGACCGGTGTTCACAGCCTCCGGCCTGCTGCGCGGCGTCGAAGTCGTCGGCAAAAGCGGCCGCCAGCTGGTTGCCGCCCCCCTGTTGATTGACGCCACCCCCGGTCGCATCTTCAGCCGCACCCTGCTCGGCCTCGCTCCCCGCCAACGCCTCGCCGCCGGCCGCGCCATCTATCTGATCGGCGTTGACAACCTGCCGCTCCAGCCGCTGGCAGTGCCGGCAACACTCGGCTTGAAAGACAATCTCGCCTTTCCGGCCCCGGCCTCCTGGGAACACGAAGCCGTCGTCCGCTTCACCCTGGACATCGCCCCGGGCGAAAGCACCGGCAGCATCTATGCCAACGGCCTGCATACCGCCATCGAACTGACAGCCTGGCTGCGGGAAAACGTCCCGGCCTGCGCACATGCAACCCTGGTGGATGTCTCCCCGCTGGCGGCTTTCACCCTCGCCCCGACCCGGGATGACCTCAGCGGCCTGCGCCAACACGGTATTTACGCCCTCCCGGAACCGGACGACTGGACCGCCGAACTGGCCGCGGCCGCCGCCGGCGTCGCCCTGGCGGCGCCGGCCCAGGCGCCGTTCCCACTGCCGGCCATTCCTGAAGAAGACATCCTCGCCAGCTCCGAACTGGAGGCCGACCCGACCCAGGACCTCCCGGAAATCGTTCTCCCGCCCGCCCTTGCCCGCATGCACGAAGGCACGGAAGTCGCCGTCGCCGGCTTCGGCGTCGCCGGCGCCTTCGCCGCCGCCGCCGCCGCCCAGGAAGGCATGCAGGTCACCGTGCTCGACCCGGCCTCCCTGCCCGGCGGCATCGCCACCATCGGCCGCGTCCACTCCTACTATCATGGCCTGCCCGGCGGCCTGCAAGACAAAATCGACGAGCAGACGCAAAAGCGCGCGGCCCGCGTTTCCAGCCATGTCCGAGGCTATCATCCCATGGCCAGGGCCGAAGTCCTGGTGGAGGCGATGCTGGCGGACAACCGCTGCACCATCCTGCCGGAACATACGGTCTTCGGCGTCATCAAGGAGGAAAACCGGGTCTGCGCCCTGCTCAGCGCCGCCGATGACGGCTATCACCTCTTCCCCTGCCAAGCCGCCATCGACGCCACCGGCGACGGCGACGTGGCCGCCGCCGCCGGCGCCCCGACCATCCTGGGCCGCGAGGGCGACAGCGCCCCGCAGCCCTACAGCTACACCCCCAGCTGCGTCCGCGAAGGCAACATCCTCACCCATCACAATTTCGACGCCGGCTGGGTCGACCCGACCGACACCACCGAATTCTCCCGGGCCCATTTCGACGGCCGACGCACCATCCACACCATGGGCCCCTTCACCCAGGACCTCCATTACTGCACCATCGGCTCCATCATCGGCTTGCGCGAAAGCCGCTTCCTGATCGGCCGCCAAAACATCCGCTTTGACGATTTCATGGAAGGCCGGGTCTGGAACGATGCGGTGTGCAGCTCCAGCGCCCACCACGACAACCACGCCATGGACTACGCCGAGGAAAGCCGCTGGGCCTGGGAACATGTCATCATGTTCGGCCTTTGGCACTACGTCTGCCACGGCCAGATTCCCTATGGCGCCCTCCTGCCCCGAAAAGTCGACGGCCTCCTGGTCGCCGGCCGCGCCCTGGCCGTCGACCACGACCTGCACCAGCTCGTCCGCATGCAGCGCGACATGCAGGTCCTCGGCGAAATCAGCGGCGTCGCCGCCGCCGAAGCCATCAAGGGCGGCGTAATGGTCGCCGATGTCGACCTGAAAGCCCTGCAAAACAACCTGGCCGAACGCGGCATCATGCCCTTGAACCCGCTCAAAGCCATGGACCGCCCGACACCGGAACTGCTCGCCGCCCTGACCTGCGACGACAAGGACGACCGCGCCCAAAACATCCAGCGCGGACTGGCCATGTGGCGGCTGAGCAAAATGAAAGGCGCCGACGGCGCCTTCTGGCCCGACTTCTTCCAGACGGCCACTGGCCAGGCCCGGTTCGCGGGCGCCGTCGCCGCCGCCCTGGGCGGCCACGACCTGCCCGCCGTGCGCCAGAGCCTGACCGAGGTGCTCGCCGCCCGGACGGCGGAACCGCGCCTCGGCATCAAGGCCGCGGCGCCGTTCGTGGTCGCGGCCCTCGCCTTGGCGGAAATCAAGGGCGCCGACGCCGCGGCCGACCTGGCGGCGCTGCTCGCCGAAGGCGGCTTCGAAGCCAATGCCGGGGTCATGGAGCACGCGCAGGGGTTTCTCGACGTCTATAACGGCCCCGGCACCTACGCCGTCGAGCGGATCTTCGAAAATTG
>JAKLHU010000294.1 GCA_022709995.1 Verrucomicrobiota bacterium
GCGCGGCACATGACTCGCCGGCCGGGCCTGGAACCAACGCCTGGGCGCCTCAGAGCCGGAGGCGCCACCTTGGCGCGCCAGATGCAAGGACTGAACGATTACGTTTTTCCAGTTTTTTTCGCTTAGTTGTATTGCTTTCACATATATACATGCTATAGTATATTCTGTAATCGTTAAAAGCATCATGATGCGGGGTGGAGCAGCCCGGCAGCTCGTCAGGCTCATAACCTGAAGGTCGTAGGTTCAAATCCTACCCCCGCTACCAATTTGAAAGCCGCACGTGGCAACACGTGCGGCTTTCTCTTTGCCGGCGACGGCAGTCGGCGCTCTACCGGCCGCCGTTTTTCTGGTGCAGACCCCTTACGGCACACGGCTCCGGCCACCCGGTTGGCATGGCGTCTTGCGGCCGGCCGCTTGTGGCCGGCAGGACCGCCTGCCAAGCCCAAAAACGAAGCGCCGACCGTTGCCAAAAGCAGCGGCCGGCGCTTCATTTCAGGGCTTGGCGGCGATCAGAAGCGGATGAGCAGCTTCAGGTTTCCGCCCCAGGCGTCGAGGTCTTGGACGGCATACTTGGTGCCAACCGTGCCCAAGGCTTCGTCGTAGCGCAATTCACACGCCAGGCCGACGCTCTCGCTGAACCAGTAAGAGGCACCCGCCGCGACGTACCAGCCCCATTCGAATTCAATCTCATTGTCGCGGCCACTGGCGCCGGCAATGGTGCCGTTGCCGGCGGCAGTATTGACAAGGCCAGCGCGGCTGTTGCTCTCCATGTCGGCCAGCGACAGCGTCGGGCCAGTCGCTGCATACAAGCCAAGACCATTTTCAAAGCTGTAGTCCAAAGAGATGCCCAGATCAATCACATAAAGCTCCATGTCGAATTTGGTCTTCGACGAGCCCGCGATGTAACTGGTCTGCTGCATGACGTCATTATAGGATACTTCTCCTCCGGCGGCGTAGACGTTCGTGGTATATTCGCTGCCGGCGCTGCCGTAAGCGGCCGAATCCAGCTTGAAATACTGGAAATTGGCCACGAAGTCAAGGCCGAGCCGGCCATCCTGCCAGAAGCCAACGCTGGTGCCCAGGATGATTCCCAGGGATTCCTGAAGACCATAATCGCCCGACGACTCGGCGGATCCGCCCGTATAGGTCACCACATTGACCGGAACGGGATCGTCGCCGGTGTAGTTGCCGATCGCGGCGGAAAACTCACCCATGTTGGCCGCCGAATCCTGAAACAGTCCAATATAATTGCCGGCGCTGGCGCCCGTGAACCTGGCGTCCCGGAAATTACGGTAGCTGGCGCCGATCCCAATCGTCCAATTGCCGTCAGAGGACGCCTCCTGCTTTTCCGCTTTCTGGGCCATGACGCTGAAAGCCATCAAACTAAGTCCACTGACAACCGCCATAATCCGACTGAATTTCATGTGTCGTTTCTCCTTTTCCTAAATAATGATGCCGTCATCGCACTACAATATAATTTGAAGCGCCGGGCACCCGCGCTGCACGCGCGGGTTCCCGGCTTGACTGCCGTTGTCAAACGCCTGCGCCTAGTCGATCAGTGCCGCGGCCTGGCTGATGCGGTAGAGGACGAAGTTGCCCTGCACCACATTGTTGACGTATTCGCGGATGAGGATGTAGTCTCCCACCGCCAACGTCGAATCCGGGAGGATCAGCGACCACGTCCCATTGCCCTCGTCAACCGGACGGACGCCCTTGCCGTCCTTGTTCAGATACATGAACCAGTGCTTGGCGCTGGCGTCGTAGTGCTGGACTTCATACGCCATCGTCCCGACCGCCGGCAACGCGCCCTGTTCCGGGCTGAAGCTCATGATGAGCTTGTTGCCGGCGCCTTCGGCGATGGTGAACCTCTCCACCAGCGGCGCCGCCGTCTGCTCGATCAGCCGGAAGCTCAGGGTCGAGCTGGCCAGGGCATTGCCGCCATTGACAGCTTCCACCCACCAGGTGTAACTGCCAAAGGAGTTAGCCGAGACGGCAAAAGGCACGTCCATCGCGTTGACCTGGACATTCGGCATGACCCGGACGGCCTTGCCATAGCTGTCATACAAATGGAAATTATAGGCCGTGGCGGCGCTGACAACCGGCCAGGAGAATTTGACCGTCGTCGCAGTCGTGCCCTTGGGAACCACGATGTTCTTGCCCGACGTCGGGACAAACACGCCATCCGCCGGCCATTCCAGCTGGGAAGCGCTGCCGGCGCCAACCACGACTTCCGCCGGGGCAGACGCCGCGCCAGCGCCTTTGGGGTTGACGCCATTGACGGTGGCGACATACGTTCCCGCGGCGAACAGGTCCAAGGCCAGATCGGCATTCGGGAGAATCAGGCCTTCGGCATTCGGCACGAAATTGCTGGTGATGGTCTTGAAGGCCGCGCCGTTGCGGGTGATGGTCAGAACATAACCGGCAGCCAGGGGCGCCTTGATCGCGAAGGTGTACTTGCCGGTCACGGCGTCCGGCCCGACGATGGCGACTTCAGCCTGGCCGGGGAGGCCGTATTCCGGCACTTGGACCAGGAGATCGGCCGGATCATCGACCCCGCAAACAGGGCCGGCGACGCCTTGGACGGGGTTCCAAGGACGCAGTTCCGCCGTGTAGACGACGCCGGAGGCCAGCCCGCTCGTGCTGCTGTAGAAATAATGCTCCGGCTTCAGGACGCCGCCGGTGACGTAAACCACCACCGTCGTCTGGCCAGGGGCGGTGAGCTTCACCTGGTGGGTGGCATGTTCCTGGCAGGGCAGCTCGTAAATCGGGTACCACGGCGTGGCGCCGAGGACGATCTTGAACTCAGCCGTGCCGGTGTCGTCAGCCAAGCCATCGCGCGTGCCTCCGTCATCCTGGACGGTCAGGGTCAATGGGATTTCCTCGCCCATGGGCGCATCTTCGGCCAAGATGTACTTGACGGCGACGGCGCGCTGCGTGGAGGCGAACAGCTTCGCCAGGGCGGCAGCCCGGCTGGGGTCGCCCAGAATGTCGGCGTCAGCGAAAGCCGCGTCGGTAATGGCGCCCGTCTCGTCAAAGCCATTGATGACGACGGCGGCCCAGGCGTCAATGATCTCTTTGGGATCATCGGCCACGAGATTCGCCTGCAGCAGCAGTTGTTCCGCCTCGCTGTCGTCTTCGCCGCCGGGATAGACCGGGAAGTACTTGACGTGGATCGTCGTGCCATCGCAGTCGCTCGGAACGGCATAGATGTCGGCGACGTCGGCGACCGGCTGGTCGTTGACCGCGGCGACGGTGACGGTCAAGAGATAGGTGGCGGTGGCGCTTGATTGATCCATGACCTTGACGCCCACGATAAAGGCGCCGTTATAATACTGTTTCGGCGTGTAGACGAGGGATTTGCCACCCTGGCCGATGACGACAGAGCCGGAGACCGCGGCGTTATAATCGGCGCCGGCGGCGGCCGGGTCAATCGAAAACACCAGGCTGTCGACAACGTAATCCACGCCGGCGGCGGTCTGGAAGGCCGCCGCGTCGATGTCCTGGGCGACCAGAATAGGCGCGCCGTTGCGAACGGGGATTTCCCAGGCGAGCGCCAGGGCTTGGACGGCTTCCTCCGTGCCGGTCGCGGACTCGAACACCTGCCAGTTGGCGCCGGCAGCGGTGACGAACTCCGGCGCGGTGTTGCCAACGATCAGCGGCGCCGACGAGAAGGCCGGGCTGTCTTTACGGGCGGCCGGGGCGTACGCCGGAGCGGTGACCGCGACGGCGGCGACGATGATCATCGGGTGTGTTTTGTGAGCGGTGTTTTCCATGGTGTTCCGGAGCGTGAAGAGAGTAAGCAGAATAACGCGTCGCTCGCCGGTTGGCGCACCGGTGAAACATCGTCTTACAATTTGCCACGCAG
>JAKLHU010000295.1 GCA_022709995.1 Verrucomicrobiota bacterium
ACCTTGTCGCCGTCTGACCTGACCACCTCGGCCGGCACAGCCACCATCAACCCTTGACCCGCTGGCAGCGGATAGCTTTTCTCCCTCCAGGCGGCGGGCGTCGTCACACCATACTGGCAAGAGACATTGAGCAGTAGCGTTCAGGAAAACACTGCGGGAACGGCACCAATTTGCCGGAACAACATGATCCCATTTCAGTGCCTCCTGTCGCGTATGGGTGACGACCCCCCGCCTGGCGCCTTGACACCGGCCGGCAACCACCGACGCAAGCCCGCCACCGGGAACGGCTGTGGAGGCAGCCGTCCCGGCAACCGGCCATCACCCCCCCTCCTCGAAAGGGGCAGACGCGGGCGCCAAGACGGCCGGGCAAAAGGCAGCCCAAAAGGCGCCAGCGGCAACGCCGGCCGGCTTGGAAAACCTTGTTGCCGCCGGAAATTGCCACCCCGCCACCCGGCAACCGGCCAACCGTCAACCGGCGGTTCCCACCGCCCTTCTTCCGGCCAGTCTCGCAACACCACCGCCATTACGCCAAGCACTATGATCACACTCCCGCCATCCCGCCCCCTGGCCGAATACCGGCAGGCTTTGACATGCTGCCTGCTTGCCTCGGACGGCGGGTCCGACGCTGTCGCCATCACCGGCGCGACGGCTGATTCCCGTGCCGTCAAGCCCGGTTACCTCTTCTGCGCCATCCGCGGCGCCAAGCTTGACGGCCACGACTTCATCCCCCAAGCCCTGGCCGCCGGCGCCGCCGCCCTGGTTCTGGAAAGGACGATTCCGGGGCTTCCTGCCGACCAGCCATGGTTTCTGGTGCGGGATGCGTACCATGCCGCCGCCTTGGTCGCCGAAGTGGCGGCCGGACATCCGGCCCGGGACCTGCGCCTGGCGGCAATCACCGGCACCAACGGCAAAACCACCTCGGCGTATCTGCTGCGAGCCATTTTCAAGACGGCCGGCAGCCGTCCTGGCATGATCGGCACCGTCGAATATGACCTCGGCGACGGTTGCCCGCTCCCCGCCGACCGCACCACCCCGACCCCATTTCAGCTCCAGGAGCTGTTTACGCGCCTGCGCCAAGCCGCCGCGCAGCCGGTCGTCCTGGAAGCGTCCAGCCATGCCCTGGCGCAAAGACGACTCGGAACGGCACGCTGCCTAGGCGCCATCTTCACCAACCTGACCCGAGACCATCTGGACTATCACCACGATTTCGAATCGTATTATCAAGCCAAGAAAAGCCTTTTCACGGATGTCTGCCTCCACCAGGCGCATCGGGTCGTCAACCTGGATGATCCGTATGGCCGGCGACTGGCGACTGAACTGGCGGCGGCCGGACTGCCCGTCACCGGCTTCGCCCGGGAGAACGGGACACCGGCCCAAGTCGTCGTCGCCGACATCGCCGCCCGCGCCGACGGCAGCACGTTCACCCTCAATTTCACCGCCCAGGGGCAAAGCCTGCGCCTGCATACGCCCCTGCCCGGCCCGTATAACATCGCCAATGCCGCCGGCGCCGCCATCCTGGCCCGCCTCTGGGGTCTGGCGCCGGAAACCATCGCATCGGCACTGGCAAACTGCCACGGCGCCCCGGGACGCCTGCAAAAAGTCTCGCCGCCCGGGCTGCCTTTCCAGGTCTTGGTTGATTACGCCCATACCGACGACGCCCTGGACAACGTCCTCACCGCCCTGCGGCAACTTGCGCCTTCCCAGCTGATTGTCGTCTTCGGCTGCGGCGGCGACCGTGATCGCAGTAAACGGCCGCTCATGGCCCTGGCCGCCGCCCAAAAGGCCGACCTGGTAGTCGTCACCAGCGACAACCCCCGCTCCGAAAAGCCGGAAGACATCATCGGCGAGATTCTCGCCGGCCTGCCAGCGGGCACGGCCCACGCAGCCATCACCGACCGCCGCCAGGCCATCCGCCGCGCCCTAACCGCCGCAACGCCAGGCGCCATCGTGCTGATCGCCGGCAAAGGCCACGAGGACTACCAGGAAATCAGCGGCGTCAAATACCCGTTCAACGATGCCGACGTCACGTCGGAAATCATCAGGGAACTCTTTCCCGCCAAGTGACGGCATATCCCATGGAAAAACGGCTCGACGCTCTCAAGGTGGCGCCTCAGGCCCTGAGGCACCCGAACGTCACTTTTTCCCACGCCCAGTTCGGCGAAGCGGCAACTACAGCCGCACCCAAAATTGCCGTTCAGAGGACGATGCGGTTAGTCGGGCGAAGTATGAATGCTGCAATCTGGAGTTTTGCCAAACTCCAGGCATCGCCCGAGGAGCGATGCGTGTCGCCACCTTGGTGCGCGGCCGGCACGCCGTTCATGCCGTGATGTCCACGACGACTTGCTGGCGCCGGGAACGCTCCGCCGCAAACACCATCAGATGGCTTTCCAGCGTTTCGTCGGCACCGGACAAAATGCAGCTCGGGTCGCCCGTTTCCAAAGCCCGCATGAAGGATTCCATCAATCCGCCGTCGCCGCCGCCATGACCGCTGAGGATGCTGTTGTCGTTCATGACCTGCGTGTCAAAGCTGGTTTTCTTCCCCGTCAGGAAGTCATCCAGGACAATCGTATCCTCGCTGATGTCAAGCGTGCCGCGAGTCCCGAAAATCCGCGTTTTGCGACCGCATTCCTGGAACGCCGTCATCGTCAGCGAGGCCGTGCGGCGATGGGCAAATTCGAAGTTGACCACCTGGTTGTCCACAACGTCATTGTCGCAGGCGTAGACGCAACGGCCATAGGGGCCTTCCCGCAGCGCCTTCAGGACGCCGGCCTCGCTGACATCGGCCGTCAGAACATCGACCGGCCACTGCGTCCGTCCCTGCCGGACGCGGTCCCGGATGTAAATCTTCAACGCGGAATACGGGCATTGCGATTCCACGGCGGACGGGCAGTCGGTGCAGCGGTCGGCGGCGCCGACGGGCTGGTTTTCGCGCCGGAACAGATGCAGGGAACCGAAAGACTGCACCCGCAGGCAGCGTTCATTCATGACATACCGGATCCAGTCCAAGTCATGACAGGCCTTGGCCAGCAACATGAACGACGACTCCTTTTCGTTGCGCCAGTTGCCGCGCACAAACGAATGCGCCTGGTGCCAATGGCCGACGCCCTCCAGACGCTGCAAGGACACCATGTCGCCAATGGCCCCAGCCCGAATCAGCTCCTTGACCTTGCGGGTAAGTGCAGTATAACGCAAAACATGGCAAACCGCAAATATCACGCCGCTCTGGCGGGCGGCGGCGACGATGTTCCGGCAGGCGGCCTCCGTCGGCGCCATCGGTTTTTCCAGCAGGACGTGATAGCCTTTTTGCATCAAGGCGACGGCCGGCCCCTCATGCATGTCGTCCTGGGTGCAGACCAGGGCCGCGTCGCCGAGACACGGTTGCGCCGCCAGTTCCTCCCAGCTGCGGTAACGTCGTTCCGCCGGCACCCCATAGCGGTCGCCGACCAGGTCGCGGTAGTAATCCCGCGGCTCGGCGATCGCCGCAATCTGCGCCCGCTCCGGATATTCCTCCGCAAACCGGGCATAGCCACGACCCCTGCCGCCGCAACCGGCAATCACCAGACGCTTCGCTTTGCCACTCACTGCCAGTATCCTTTCAATGTCATCTCCGACAACATGTCATGACCACTTGCAATCATGGCTCGCAAGCGGCGCCTCATCACTCCCCGACCGGGACGTTCTCGACTTCATGGAGGTCTATAATCAGCACGCTGGATTCAATGACTCCGGGCCAGGCCTCATTGTGCAAAACAATGGCAAGGCGCTCGCCACTGGGATGCCAGCTGCTCATCCCGACGTAGGCATGCCGCCGCACGGACTCCGGCCGATTGCGCTGATTGAAATACGTCAGCCGCCGC
>JAKLHU010000296.1 GCA_022709995.1 Verrucomicrobiota bacterium
GACAGGGCGGCGATCAAGTCGAGACAGGCGCGGTGCCAGACGGCTTCCAAAGATTTGCCTTCATGCATCAGCCGCGGTTCATTATAATAACACTCCTGCCCGGCAATCAGGATGTTGTCCCGCGTGTAGCCCAGGTTGCGCGTGTCCGCAAACAGCTTGCCGAAAGTGCGCATGTACAGCATCTGGGCCCGGGAGCAGTTGGTGCGGGCATGAGCGCCATGCCCAAACGCGTCGTCATACAAGTCAAACTGAATCCGCTGCCGGCCAATCGCGGTCGGAAAGTCGATGCCCACATCGAATGTCAGCTGCCGACTGCCGGACGGCGGCGGCTCAACCCGCAGATAGGAACCATTCCCCGACACCAAGGCGACCGGCTCCTTGACCGCGACATAACGCAGCGGCCGCGTCTTGTCTTCCACGATGCCGGCCAACCGCACCGCCTCGACAATCGGCAGGCTCCCGACATTGAACAGAGGCGGATCGCCGCTGTCGATGCCGATGGCCGCGTTGTCAAGCCCAAGCCCGAGGCGATGCGCAATGATATGCTCGGTCATGCGCACGTAGTTGTGCGGACTGCCGCTGCGCAGGACGATGTTGCGCTGCGCCGTCCACACGTTGCGGACCGAAACCTTGATCGGCAGCTGCTCCTCCAGGTCCAGGCGCTTCAGCCACCAGCCGTCGCCGGGACCAGGCGAAAAAACCAGCGTGCTGTGGGCCCCTTTGCGATACGTCGCCGGACCGGTGACGGGAAAACTCCTGGCCAAGGTCGTCTGCCATTGGCGCGGGCGCCAGTCCGCCGGGGCCCGCATTGTCATGTCCACCGGCAGCGCCGCCAAAGCCTCTTCGAGAGCCGGCAATTTCTCCTCGTCACCCGCTAATATCCTGATCGAGGCCATGACACTCCAGACTGATGGATGGAACTGCTCACAACAACTAAAACCGAAACCGGAACCGGTGCCTGGGCCGCGACCGCGTCTCCCGCTATCGCCGGCTTTCCGCCGGAACAAACACCCGTGCCCCCCCGCGTCGTGATTCCGCCGGCCAATTCACGACCGGCGATGACAATACCCTCCCGGCGGCGCACCGCGGCTGCTTGCCAGACGCCGCCGGAAAGGGAAAACGGCCCCTTTACGCGATGACGACTTCCTTGCCGGCCTCGGCCGACCGGTAGATGCCGTCAATCATCTTCTGCACCGCCAGCCCGGCTTCGCCCGGCGCCCGCAACGGCGTGCCCAGCAGACAGGCGTCGGCGAAATTCTTCAGCTTGGATACGAACAAGGCGCCAAATTCGGTGCTCGGCAGGAAGGCGGCCTTGCTGTTGATCATGGTCCCGGCCCGGTCCGTGAAGAGCGTCGCGCCTTCCCAGTTAAAGCCGCCCTTGGTGCCCATGATCTGGAAGTTGAAGATATCCTTTTCAATATGGGCGCTAAACGACGATTCCACCTGCATAATGGCGCCATTGTCAAAGCGAATATGGCCGATGGCCAGGTCTTCCACCGTGAACGTCTTCCAGTCCCAGTTCGGCCACACGCTGACGACTTCCGACGGCTTGTCGCCGATGTACGTCCAGCAGTTTCCCGACGCCGCCACCGGCCTCGGCTCGCCCATGCAGTAATGGGCCGACTCCATGATGTGCACGCCGATGTCGATCATCGGGCCGCCGCCCTGCAACTTCTCCCGGATAAAGGCGCGTTCCGGTTCGCGCAGATAAAAGGCGTTCGGAAAAATGTACACTTGGTGCTTCTGAAACTCGGGATTGGCCATCACGTCCGACAGGTAATAGCAGCTGAACGGCACCCCGGAAAGGCGCATGGCATATAGCTGATAGTCAATCAGATATGAAGCCAGATTGCCTTTGCCGACCACCCAGGGCGCTTCCCAGTTGATGGTGGGCTGGTGGAAAACCACGGCGACGTCGGGGACAAAGTCATCGTGTTCGGCCTGCTGGAACACCCAGTCGGCGGCTTCCCGCGTCGTCTTGATCACCTCGGCGACGGCCGGATGGCGATAGGCGTTACCGCCAATGTCGTAGAACCAGTATCCGTGATAGCGGGAGACCATGCGCCCGGCTTCTTTCATGACCAGAGTCTGAAAATGGTCCGCACTTCCCGGCGTGCCGATCCGCATGGTCATCAGTTCGTTGTAGACGCCGCGCATCCAGTTGCGAGTGTCCAGCTCCGAAATGGCCAGCTTCCCGTGCCGGGAATACGACTCGGCGACCGTGTTGAAGCCGCCGGAGCTGCCCGGCAGGCGGTATTCATACGACGGCTGCGCGATAAACGCGTCCAAATGCTTGGACGCGAAAAAGTAATCGAAGTTCTTGCGCCAGCCGCCGCCCATGCTCCAGGTCATAGCCAGCTTGTCGGAGCCGAAAATTTCCTTGAAGAGCCGGGCGAAGCGTTCGGGGTTTTTCCAGATCTGCCGGTCTTCGAATTCCTTGAAGTCGGCGTAGGGCTGGTGTTCGGTCGGCGAATAGAACATCTCGTCGGAGGCCTTTTCCGGGCTGTCCGGGAGGATTTCGGCGGCACTGATGGTGGCGCCGGGCCGGTTCCAGCTGTTGGCCAAAGCCGCGTCGCTGCCGTAGCGCTCGCGCAGGAATTGCCGCCATTGCTCCAGGCACGACGGGCTGTAGTCACGATAGGAGATCATGAACTGGCCGTCATGGCCGCCGCAAATGAAGATTCCGGCGATGATGTGCGCGTACGGTTTCTTCTTCAGTTCCAGCAGAAAATCGCGGACCGTCTGTTCCACGTCCAAGAAGGCTTGCTCGGAATACTGCGACGGCCACCACACGTAGGGGTTATCGGGATTGCCGCCGGACGGCAATTCGTCGGCGAAACCACCCAGATGTCCGAGCGTCCCCCAGGCTCGGCGGCCATTGCGGTCCAGCCAGGCCTGTTCCGGATGCCGGGCGATGTAGTCATCCGGCCAGGCGATGTTCAGGCCCAGAATCAGGTGCGCCTGCGGAGCGCTGCGGACGGCGGTCTCCAAGGCCGAGAAGAAAGCGTCGAAGCCGGCTTTGCCGCCGGTCTGGGCGGGATCTTCAAACGGCGGGTAGTTGCCGCCGGAGCGCATGTCAAGGCGGATCACGGGGAACTGCACGCCGGCGTCTGCGGTCATGAGGCTGTAGTCGCCAAGGGCGCCGCGAACCGCCAAGTACAGCACCGGCGCTTCGCGCTTCCCATTGACGAGAAGCGCGGTTCGACCTTCGATGGATCGGACTTCGACCGACGCCGGCGGGCGCTTCGCCACTATGGCCAGGGCCTCGTCCAGACTGAGGCGCGGCTGCGGATACGTCGCTCCGGCGGCGGCGGCCTTCCAGGGCGAGGCCGGGAAGTCGACGTCGTCAAGCCAGACGGTGACGGGGTTGCCGTACAGGACCAGAGTCGGCCGCAGGGATTGCGCGGCCTCGCGCTGGCGGACCAGGATCAGGCGCCGGTCCCAGAACTGCTCCGGGGTGTTGCGCAGCAGACTCTGACTTTGCCAGCCGGCGCCGCCGTTCAGGCTGGTGTCGTCCCAGAGCAAAGTGCCGTCGGCGGTTTCCAGGCGTGGCAGGAGAAGCGTGTTGTAGGTGGCGTCGAAGCACTGGAAAAAGGCGCGGAAAGTCCAATGCTCCTGGCCGATCGCTACGGGCACCGGCATCCTGCTTCGGAGCCGGATGTAGCCGAGGCCGTTGGTCTTGACCAGGCGCAGGGACTGCAGGCCGCTGCGGGCGCGGGTGCGGTCGATGTCCCAATGGCCGGTCGCCCCGTCCACGAAATCGATATCCCATCCGACCAGGCGCTGGCTGCTTGAGCCCTCGAAACTGCTGTCGGGCAGGAGCGTTTCACCGGTCAGCATGACGGGCGGGTTGG
>JAKLHU010000297.1 GCA_022709995.1 Verrucomicrobiota bacterium
CGACTTCGACATCTCGCAGGTCGTGGACATCGTGTGCGGCGTGCATGCCCGCATCCGTGAGTCCGACTTCGACGGGGTGGAGCGTGGCTGAGCCTGCCGGCGCCGACTCCGTGCCGGCCGACCTGCTCAAGGCCTTCACCGCCGCCATGGACGAAAAGAAACGCCCGATCTTCTGCGTGTACTCGCCGGATCTGGAAGACGAAAACAAGCCCTTGTCCGACTTCGTCAGCGGCCGGCTCCTGCGCTTTGCCCGCGCCGCCGCCGCCGTCGCCTACATGCGCGGCAAAAACTATCTGTCGGTCGGCGGCGTCTCCATGGGCATCATCGGCTCCGATGTGCGCCGCAACGCGTTCCTCAACTACCTCGGCATGGGGACGGTGTCGGTCGACATGAGCCTCATCAACGGTCGCCTGAAAACGGGATTCTATGACCACGAGGAAGTCCAGAAAGCCCTGGTCTTCCTGAAAAAGTTCCGCCTGGCCTTCACCAACCGGGCGGCCGACCGCCGTGGCGGCCTGAGCGACCAGGAACTGATGGAGACCTGCCTGAAAATGACGCTGATTGTGCGCGACCTGATGCAGGGCAACGCCAAGCTGGCCGACGCCGCCTTCGCGAAAAAGCACGGCTTCACGGCGGACGTCGAGTACGCCCAGGGCCACAACGCCATCGCCGCCGGCACCCAGGGCCAACGCCAGTGGACGGACTACAACCCAAACTTCGACGTGACCGAGTCCATCCTCAACAGCTCGTTTGACTGGAACGGCTTCCGCGCGCCGTATGTCGTGGCCACCGAAAACGACTCCAAAAACGGCATCGGCATGCTCATTGCCAACCTCCTCTCCGGCGGCGTGCCGCAGCTGTTCGCGGACATCCGCACCAACTGGACGCCCTCCTCCATCAAAAAGGCCACCGGCATCGCCGTCGACAAAATCTGCCCGCGCGGCATCATCGACAAACGCAATTCCGGCGCCGGCGCCTTGGATTACGGCGTCGACATCTTCCAGCTGGCCGGCGTCGACGCGAATACCGGCATCCAGGCAGTCTGGAAAAAAATCATGGCGACTCCGGCCCTGCAGAAGAAACTGATGGCGGCGGCGATCAAGGGCACGACCTACATGAACGCGGCGCTGACGTATTTCCCAGGCGACGGCCTGTCCAGCCATTTCACCTCGCCGGGCGGCATGCCCATGACCGCCTACCGCTACAACATGGTCGGCGACCTGCTGACCTGCTCCGTCGTGGAAGGCGAAACCGTCGACCTGCCGGAAAAAGTCGCCGCCCACATCAGCCTGGTCACCGACAAGACCTGGCCGGAGACGTTCTGGACCCCGCGCGGCATGACCTCGTTCGAATACATGTCCAAAATCGGCCCCAACCATGACGCCAACAGCTTTGGCCTCCTCGGCGCCGACATGGTCACCTTGAACGCCATGCTCCGCATTCCGGTCGACATGCACAACATCGCGCCCGAGGACATCTTCCGCCCGACCCTCTGGGATCGCTTCGGCGGCGATGACTACCGCGCCTGCGCCGCCCTCGGCCCGGTGTACTGAAGCGGCCGCGCCGGCCTGGCCGCCATGGCCGGAAACCGCTGCAATCACGCATATGCATATGCCGGTTTTCCGGTTGCTGCCCTGCAACCGGAAAACCGCGCCCTGCCGGAGGCATAGCCATGCTCAGAAACACCACGTTGCCCATCCTTGACTTCGCCTCGGACACCTGGCGGCAGACGGTCGTCGACCGGGAGCCGGGACTGTACCTGGGCCATCCGACCACCGTCCTGCTCGACGACCAGAAAACCATCGTCACCGTCTATCCGAAAAACCATGGCTTCGGCCAGATTGTCCTGAAAAAAAGCACGGACGGCGGCCGGACCTGGTCCGAGCGCCTGCCGGTGCCGGAAAGCTGGAGCACGTCGCTGGAAACGCCGATCCTCTACAAGGTCTACGACCAGGCCGGCAAACGACGTCTGCTCATGTTCTCCAGCCTGTATCCCATCCGCATGTCGGTATCGGAAGACGACGGCGACACCTGGTCGGAGCTGGCGCCGGTCGGCGATTACGGCGGCATCGTCGCCATGGGCGATATCGCCAACACCGCCCCCGGGGTGTATTTTGCGCTCTTCCATGACGACGGCCGCTTTTTCCGCCACAACCGCAATCGCCGCACCATCGTCTACCAGTCCGGCGACGGCGCCGCCCGGCGAACCAGGGCGCAGACTCAATACACGCCTGACCATGGCCAGACCTGGGGACCGGCCGAGGACCTGCGCCTGCAACCCGGCGACCGCGAACGGCGCGACTGGAAACCCATCTATACGGCGTACCGCGGCGAAAGCGAAACGAACTTCCACCTGTACCAGGTCTGGTCCCGCGACGGCGGCCTGACCTGGAGCAGCACCCCGCGCTCCATCTGCACCCACCCCGTCGCCAACCTCTGCGAACCGGCCATCGTCAAATCGCCCGACGGCCGCGAATTCGCCGTCCTGCTGCGCGAAAACGCCCGCCAGATGAACTCCATGGTCATCTACAGCGCCGACCAGGGCCAGACATGGACCGCGCCAGTCGAAATGCAAGGCGCCCTCACCGGCGACCGCCACTGCGCACGCTATCTCAAGGACGGACGCCTGTTCATCAGCTTCCGCGACACCTGCCTGGACAGCCCGACCCGCGGCGACTGGTGCGCCTGGCTTGGAACCTATGACGACATCAAAAACGGCCGCGAAGGCCAATACCGCATCCGCATCATGAAAAACCACCTCGGCCTGGACTGCGCCTACCCCGGCGTCGAAATCCTGCCGGACGGCACGGTCGTGACTACCACCTATGGCCACTGGACGCCCGGCGAGGAGCCCTACATCGTCGCGGTCCGCATCCGGCCGGAAGACCTGCCGACGGCCTAAACGAAAACGAAAAGACCGGCCATCATCCCCCGCCGGACGTTCTCCGGTCCCGTTCTCCCCCTCCCGCACCTGCAACTTTCTGCTGGCTGCCGCCGTCCAAATCATCCATTCATCGGTCACCCGCCAACCTACCTTCAAGGAACCCACCATGCGTTTCCAACCTCTGTTGATTATGACGTTGCTCCTTCTTGCCAGCGCGGTTGAGGCGGCTGGCGCCAAGGCTGTTTTTCTCTTCATCGGCGACGGCATGGCGCAGCAGCAGCGCCTTCTGGCCGAGGAGTATCAGCTGAAGATGGCGGGGACCGGCCTCGCCATCAACGCCATGCCGTATCAGGTGCTGACCAGGACTTTCTCCGCCAACGCCCATGTCACCGACTCGGCGGCCGCCGCCACCGCCATCGGCTGCGGTGAAAAAACGAAGAATCTCTGCCTGGGCATGGATGCGGACGGGACGAGGAAGCTGACCTCGGTCGCCAAAACCGCCAAGGCCCACGGCCGCAAAGTCGGCATCGTGACGTCGGTGACCATCAACCACGCCACCCCGGCGGCCTTCTACGCCAATCAGCCCAGCCGCAGCAACTACTATGAAATCGGCCTGGACCTGATTGCCTCCGGCTTCGATTACTTCGGCGGCGGCGGCATCGGGCAGCATGACAATACCAAGTCGACGGCCTATCAGGGCAACCTCTACGAGCTGGCCGCCAACAACGGCTATGCCGTCATTTCCAGTCCGGCGGATTTCGCGGCGCTCAAGCCCGGGGCCGGCAAAGTCCTGGCCCGCGGCGCCGACGGCGCCCTGCCCTACGCCATCAACCGCGCCGGCAACCTCACCGAAGAGGCCGACCACGGCAACGTGCTGCTCACCCGCAACGGGCAGACCTGGCGGGTCGACCTGCAGGCGCTGTACGAGGAGGGCGACGTCAGCCAGAACGTGCTGCTGCAGCCGGGCG
>JAKLHU010000298.1 GCA_022709995.1 Verrucomicrobiota bacterium
AGGTAGGCGAAGTGCTTGCTGGCCACGGGCTTGGTCCGGGTGGAATGACCCCAGCCGCCGAGCAGGAAAAAATTGTTGGCCGATTCGGTCTCCGGGCCGTGATAGGTTGACCGGTAGTACGGGAACAGGTAGAGGCTGCTGTCGGCGGCGACCAGCGGCGCCGCGTCCTCGGGATTGACCCAGGTCGTGCGACGGCGATTGAAAAGCAGGGGCACGTTGTGGCGGGAGATGTGCTTTTCCCGGGCTGACGGTTCGGCCGGCCCGGTGGCGATGACGGTGCCAGGCGGCGCGGACTGGCGGTCGGCAGCGGGGTTGATTTGCGTGCGGTACGTATGCCAATAGGGGAAAAGCCAGGTCGTGCGCCGGGCTTCCGACAGAGTGGAATCAGCCGTGTAGGTCGTCCTGCCGCCGTCATAGAACAGCGGAAAGAGGAGCCGGAAATGCTCCTGGTGGCGGATCTTGCCGGTCATTTGGGTGAAGTCCTGGCCGGGCGCCGGCGGCAAGGGGAGCTGCTGGCGGAGACGCGTCGATTGCCAATAAGGGAAGACATACAGCGAGGCCTGGTGGTCGGTGAGCAAATTATCGTTCGTGTTCGTGTCCCAACGCAGGGAATCGCTTTGGGACCAGTGGGCAAGGGGGAAGACGCCGCCGGCGGTCTTGTCGCGGCGTTGTTTCTGGTCCTGGTGGGCATAGAGGCTCCAGTAGGCCAGGGTCGCATTGCCGCGCCGTCTCCAGGTGATGCGCTCGGGACGGTCGGGGTTGTTTTCATCCAGGCGATAGAGGCTGTAAAGCGGGAACAGCCCGTGCGAGGATGACTTGGTATGGCCATAATGAGACCATTTGGCCCACCAGAGCGGGATGAGGTAATGGGAATGGTGCCGGTCAGACCAGGAGTTATGGTTGAGAAGGGCGACGTTGAGCGTCCGATGGCCGCCGTTACGGTAGTAGATCCAGAACGGGAACACGCTGTTGTGCCCGCGGCCGTTGCCGTCGCTGCCGCTCCAGAAGAAGGGGAAGAGCCAGGTGTCATGGCCATTGCCGAAACGAAGGGCGGTCGCCGGCCAGAGGAAGTATCCCTGCCACGGATACTGGTTGGGGAACTCGCGTTGAAAGCTGAGAATCCGGTGCACCGTCCGTTGCGCATCACCGTCGCGGGAGTACAGCGGCCACAGCACTTCCAGCTGGTCGCGATGGCTGACCGGGTCGGTCTTGGCGTAGAAAAATGGCCAGAGTCGGACGTCGGCGACGGCGGACAAGGCGAACAGCAAGGCCAGGACAGCCGTGAGGCGATGGAGAATGGACGGCATGATGTCAATCCCTCGGGTTGGGTAGACCAGGATGAAGCAGATCGGTTGCGCGGCCGCCGGCCGTCCGACTTGCCGGTGACAGATGGCCAGCCGAATCGTGGCAGTGGCGCAAAGGGCAGGTGATAATATCTATGGCCAAGCCTGGAAATGCAAATTGGACACGGGTGCTTGCCGGACCATCGGCGTAAGCGGTCAGCCATTGATAACTGAGCACTTCAGGAGTCAATGCTGGTGCGCCTCAGGCCTGAGGCGCCTACCCGGATGGATAAAAAAACCTTTACGTTGTTTGCCGGGAAACAAAAAAATGCGAAAAAAAACAGAATGCACTTGAAAAAACAATGGAACATGTTATATAAAGGACTTGTCAATGAGGGTGTTTTGTGAAACTTATTGGTTTCCAATAAAAACGTGTTGAGTTTTCTGCGGGGCGCTTGGGATATTGCTTGGCGCTTGCGACCGGAGCCTTTGATATATCGAAAGGAGGAAACAGGTCATGAGAAAACTTCAAATACTGGGAGTTTGGGTCGTCGTGCTGGTTTTTGCCGGTGTCAATCGACTGTCGGCGGCGTTGCAGTATGATTCCACCGGTTCCGGGGCGATTGTCGCCAACGATGGCGGCTGGTTTGACATCATGCAGGATTCGACGATGAATGTGACGTATTATTCGCCGGCGTCGAAATACGGCCAGGAGGTCATGTTTGGCTATTTTACTTTTGACGAGACGGGCATTCTGACTCAGGGGCAGTTGACCGTGAAGGCAAATTCAACGGTGACATTAGGAGATTTTGCCGCCGGGACCCACGTGGGCTTCTGGCTGTCATCGGCCAAGACTCCTGGACAGATTCTCTACAGCGTCAACGAGTTGAACGTCAACGGGGTGGATTACTTTTTTTCCGCCTTGACGAACAAGGGTGAGACGTATTGGACGTTTGGCGACAGCAAATGGGGCGACGGCGCCGTGATTGCATTCATATCTGGTGGCCAGCCCGTCGTCGGGCAGCCCTTGCCTGGCGCTTTGGCCAGCCTGCTCCTAGGCGGCACGGTTCTGTGCGGACTGCGTCGAAAAAAGGTCAAGGCGGCCTAAAGCCGGCGCGGGAAAACGTGTATTGGGAAGTTCAAACGGGCGGCTGCCGAGGCAGTCGCCCGTTCGAATTTGGCCTTTGCCGTGGGTGTCCATGCAGTCTCGGGAGAGAATCGTCATGCTTGGCGGTCCGGAATCGTCTCCCGCGGTTTTTCGGGTGGTAGCCGTGGAGTCCTACGCCAGGGTGGCGCGGGTGACGCGGAGGACGTTGCCGCCGATGATCTTGCGGATGTCGTCGTCGCGATGGCCGCGTTGCACGAGGCCGACGGTGAACAGCGGCCAGTTGGTCCAGGCGACGGAGGCCACCATTTCCTCGGTGGTCGGGAAGGGATCCTGGGCCGGGGGCCAGTACTGCTCCAGAATCGCCCGTTCCTTCGGCATCGGGGGAATCGCCCTAACGCCGCCGCAGAGGTGACCGCAGTCGGTGCCGATGGCGACGTGGTCGTAGCCATAGTTTTCCGCCAGGTGGTCAATGTGGTCGAGGAACGAGTCGATCTTGCCGGTGCCGCGGAAAAAGGCGCTGATGGCGCAGACGCCGACGTAGCCGCCGCTTTTGACGATGGCGCGGATGACCTCCGGCTTTTTGGCCCGGAAGTGGGTGCTGAGGGCGCCGGCCACGCTGTGGCTGGCGACGACCGGCTTGGTCGAGCACTCGGCCGCTTCCAGGCTGGTGCGCTGGCCGCTGTGGGCGACATCCGGGATGATGCCGACGTGGTTCATTTCGGCGATGACGCGCCGCCCCAGGTCGCTGAGGCCGGCGTCGGCGCTTTCCGCACAGCCGTCGCCCAAGAGATTGCGGCGGTTGTAGGTCAGATGCATCATGCGGACGCCGAGCTGGCGGAACACGGTGAGGAAATACAGCGTTTCCTCCACCGAGTACTGTTCCCCGGGCAGGGGGACGCCATTGGTGCACAGATAGAGCGAGTGGCGGCCGGCCTGGTGGGCGGCGACGACCTGGTCGGGGAAGGCGACGCGCTGGTACAGCTCCGGATAGCGGTCGGGAAGCCAGGTGAATCGCGACAGGCGCTTGATGAGCTGGGGAATGGCATTGCCCTCGACGCCGGCATTCTGGAACACGCAGTCGACCCCGGCCGCTTGCCAGGCCGCCTGGTATTCGGCGCGCTTGTCCAGGTCATCGAGAAAATCGACTTGGCGGTACTGCTCGAGCAGGTTGGTGCGCTCGTCGCGGCCGAGGTTTTCCTGGGCCAGGGTGGCGGCGTATTCAGGCGGGATGGTTCCGGAAGGCGCAAAGGCGTAGGCGTCCCAGACGAGGGCGTCGCGGTGCAGCTCCAGGCCATGGTCAAGGTCGCGCCGGGATGGTTTGAGCACGGCGAGGGCGATGTCGCGGCAGAGGTCGATGTTCGAGGTCATGCAGGATGTTCCGTGATGTTGGTGGTGAAGGTTGGACGCTGTCCAGAGGTTGAACAGGGTGAGGGAAAGTG